>CAMPNN010000009.1 GCA_946891915.1 uncultured Bifidobacteriaceae bacterium | reverse complement strand
CGCTAATAATTCGCGCAATAATCGCACCGACTGTGTTGTCTGGAACTGCTGCAAACAAGCCGATTCCCTTAGTTTTAACAACTGTTTTTTGCTCACCGCGAAGTAGCTTCGGCTCTAATTTTGCGCAAAACACTGAAATTGCAAAGCAAACAGCAATCGTTACAACGCAAATAAAGAAGCGAATAACAAGCGCAAACCAATTGCCATTAATAGCATCGAGCGGCAAAGCTATAGCCGCACTTAATGGTGTAAAAGCAGACACAGCGCAGAAACTCGAGCCGAACACAATTCCATTTGGCGTACTGCTATGCCTGTTCATTGACGAAACAAAAAGCATATACGCTACGAAAATAACAAAGTAAAAAATGTTTCTTGAACGCTTGTTTATTAAAATAGTGTCCAAAAGCTCAATAAGCATTTTGCTTAAAGACACGATTGTGGCAACGTAAAGCGGAGCCGCGATTACGCTTACTAAAACCGGCACAATTCCAAAGTTTCGGTACGCTAAAGACCACAAAGCAAGCGCGATTGTGCAACTTATAGAAAGCGCTCCAAAAAGTGAGCCAAGAAGCATGCCAGCTTGCTGCTTTATGTAAGGAATGCCATAAAGAGCAAAACTACGCGATTTTAGCGTTGTATCGCTTCCAAACATAAACAGGTTTATAAACAGCGTAAAAATTGACACAGCTGACGCAACCATTATTGGAGCAACTTGGAATGCCTGCCAATCTTTAGTATCTGCAAGCATTCCCGGATTAATGTACTTGCCAGTTTCCCAGCCAGCAAAACCAAGAGCGCATATAATCGCAAGCCCAAAAACAATGACTATACCAAAGCCGATTTTTTGCCAAATCGACTTTCGCATAACGGAAAAAGTAAGCGCCCAGCGAAGGCGAACCATTGTAAAAATCATAGACATTACGGCTCTCCTTTTTAAGCGTTGAGATTGGTGGAATCGGTGCTAGGAGCGTTATCGGACTTGCCGCCGTTAAGCCAGTCAATGCGCGCAGCCGCGTGACGCCCGCCAACAAGCTCCATAAAGCGATCTTCAAGATCTTTGCCCTGAGCCACCTCTTCAAGAGTGCCAGAAGCTGCAACATGACCTTCGTTAATAATCGCCACGTGCGAGCACATTTTTTCAACCAATTCCATAACGTGCGAAGAAATAATCACCGTGCCGCCAGTAGAAACATACTCGGCGAGAATATCCTTCAAATTTGCGCTAGAAACAGGGTCCACTGCCTCAAAAGGCTCATCGAGCACAAGCACGCGAGGGCTGTGGATCATAGCTGTTGCAAGGCAAATCTTCTTAGTCATACCAGTTGAATAGTCCGAAACCATAGTGTTTGCAGCTTCTGTTAAGTCGAAAGCAGAAAGCAAGTCGTTTGCGCGACGAACAGCCTCAGTGCGGCTCATCTCGCGAAGCATGCCAGCGTAAGTTAAAAGCTGAAGGCCGGTAATCGTCTTAAAAATCTCGTCAGCTTGTGGCATCAAACCGATTGCGCGTTTGGCGCTATTCACATCGCTCCAAACGTCGTTGCCAAAAATCGAAGCCGAACCAGCATCTGGCATAAGCAAGCCAGTAAGCATCTTAATCGTGGTAGTTTTACCAGCACCGTTAGGGCCGACCAAGCCGTAGAAAGAGCCTGCTGGAATGTCTAGTGAAAGATTATCTACAGCAACTTTTTTGCCAAAAGTCTTAACGAATCCGCGAATAGAAACCGCTGGAACTTCTTCGTCAGTAGCTGCGTAAGTGTTTGCACCAAAAACTGGAACAGAATCTACCATAGAAACCTCACAACATACAGATAAACGCACGCATCGCGCCACATTATTGCACAATCGCACGTTTACACCAAGGCTTCTATTATCTCACACTCGCAATTTTTCAGCAATCCCCCCCCCCCATGCTGCCGCACGCACCACCCCAAATCCCCCTACCATCACACCACCACCTGTTCTGTATGCTAACTTCACTGTACTAATATTCGTGTGGTAGAGATTTGAGATTTTTCGCACTGATTTGATGTTTGCATGTTTATGAAGTTTTGCAGTTGTGCTCTGCAGACGTTGAGTACTTATTACTTAGCGAACACTAGCATTCGTGCTACTGCATGTGCCACTCTAGATATTCCTCCTGCCACGCCAAAAAACAACTGTGAGTGAATTTACTAGTGCGAGATAGGAATTGCTTGTCGAGCAATATAAAAGCGGAGCGATAGTAATATCGTGTTGATAAATAACTATTCCCGCAAAAAAGTAAGTAAAAAACTAAACTTAACTATGCAACCTTTAAGTCTAAATAAGGTATAAGAGCGGAGCGCTGCGAGACAAGTAATTCCTATCTCACACAGCCACATAAAATAAAATCACAAATAAAGAAATCCCTAAAAACTCACGCCACAGTAAACGAGTACTCAATGACCGGTGTGCTGAATCGGCTTCCATTCACTCTTGGAGAAAATAGCTTGGAACGCAATAGGCACGTACGAAAGCATAAAAATCGGGAAGCTAAGAGCATACGCAAATAGCTCCTTATTCGTGGCCCCAAGCTTATCGTGCTCAACTAAAATAGTGAGCGACACAAATATCATCATGCCAAAAACGCTGGTAACGGTGGTTGTTATGAAGTTCATCGACGACTCAAACTGGCTAGTCCACGTCACGAATCCAAATGCAGCGAACACGAATCCCAGAATTAATCGCACAACTGCCAACACCATAAACGGGCACAGCATAAGCGTAAAATCAACGGACGAAAAATCGCGTTCGCGAATACCGTGGCGTATAAGGGCTGCGCCGTAGTAGCGGAACACTTGCAAAAAGCCTTTGCTCCAGCGGAGCCTCTGCCTCCAGCTTTGCCTGAACGATACCGGCTGCTCGTCGTAAAGCACTGCCGAACCGCAGTAGCCAACCTTGTCTCCGTGAAGAATTGAATCCATTGTGAACTCAAGATCTTCCGTAAGAAGATGGAATTTCCATCCGCGATTTCTGTGCATGATTTCGCGCGAGAACATGAATCCGGTGCCGCCTGCGTGGCAGCTTGATCCGAAAAGCATGCGCGAGTTGTTAGTAAATCGCGACTCTCGAATAAACCAAAGCGCCGATCCGGAAGATACCCAGTTGTCGGAAAGATTTACGGAATTTCGGTAGCTGGTTAAGATTTGGTAGCCTGCGTGGAAACCTTTGTTCATTTCCTCAAAGTAGTGCGGGTCAAGCTTGTTGTCTGCGTCGAATACGAAGTATGCGTCGTAGATTTTATCTGCGCCGACTTCCATAATATGTTCCAGCAGGTAGCTGAGCGCATAGCCTTTGCCAATATGCTCTTTGTCAAAGCGCTCAATTACATGGCAGCCTTCTTTTCTGCCAACTTGCGCGGTTGCGTCAGTGCAGTTGTCGGCAACAAGCCAAATGTCTATTAGCTCATTCGGGTAAGTTTGCGTTTGAATGCAGTGAATAAGATTGCCAATAACTGCTTCTTCGTTTCGCGCAGAAATTAGCACAGCGTAATGCTTGTCCATTGGCGCGTTTGGAAACACAATCGGTTTTGCGAAAAGCGACGCTACAGCGCATACTCCTTGGTACACAACGCTGCTTATGCCGATAATTATTACTAATACATCAAATATTGATAGAAGAATCATCGCTTCCATCCGCTCCGTGGATTATTTTTTACGCTATTTTCTTTATTTAGTTTAGTTTGTTTATTTACTTTAGATTCTTTATTTTCTTTATTTTCTTTATTTTTCGAAGAAATATCTTTATTTACTTTATCTAATATTTCGCGCGAAATTGCCATCGTTGCCAACGAATCTGTTTTATTAGAATCATCAGCGTAAATACTATCATTACCGGCATCTTCAGAATTAGACACATAAGCCTGATTGTACCAGTATAAAATGTCTTCGTTCATAGAAACTCTGGAACTTGTGCCCTTCATAACACGCTGAACGCTGTCTTTTACAGGCTTCATAAAGTTACGTCTTACAGCTTCAAAACATTTAACAATGATTGAAGTATGCTCCGGCTTTGGATCGTCCATAAGAGGAGACGAAACCAAGTGATACTGCTTAGTACAAACCTTAAAAATAGCTTGCAGGCTTGCTGTAACAGGCAAAGCCAAAAACGCTCCAAGAGCACCAAAAACCGCTCCTAAAATAAGCACGGAAAGGAATGCTACTGCAGGATTCAAATCCATGGTTTTTTCGGAAATTTTAGGCGAAATCACCATATTTTCAATCTGCTGATAAATGACAATAAAAATTAAAGTCGCAAAACCAGCACCGAATCCTTTAGAACCCCACGCGAACAAAATCGGCAAAGCGCCGCCAATATAAGTTCCAACCGTAGGCACAAATTGCGAAACAATTCCACAGAATAAAGAAAGCGGCAACCAGTACGGTATTCCCATTATTACGAGGAATATTGCTGTTCCGGCAGCATTAATAGCGGCGAGAATTATTCGCGAAAACAGGAAGCTGGAAATCTGCTCCTGCACAACCGACCAAATGAACAGAAAACGGCGCTGAGATTGCGGATTCATCCAACGACACATGCTTCTGCGCATTGCAGGACCTGCTGCAGAAATGTAATACGTAACCATAAGAATTGTGAGCAAATCAAGCAAAACCGTCATAACACCCCATGTGGTATTCAGAGCTTGACCCGCAAAATCAACAACCCACGAAGTTTGCACATGCTTTAGAATTTCCATTCCAAGCTGCTCAATATTTGGCATTCTAAAACCGGTAGAATTAAGCACGAACCCAGCAAACTGATGGTACAAATCTGGCAAACCCAATGCCATAGAAACAGCCTGCTGTGCAAATAAGTTACCAAATAACGCTAACAGCAAACCAATAATCACAAGCAAACTAGTTAGCGTAAAACCGGATGCAACTCCGCGCCTCCAACCGTGTCTAATTAATTTCACAACAAGCGGTTCCATTGCGAGCGCAATAAAAATAGAAATCACAACATCAAAAACAATGAAGGAAATGCTACTCCACGCAAACCACAGGAAAATAGATATAAAAGCAACAATTGCAACATAAATAAGCGCGCGCCCAAGCCAATCAGGAGGTCGCCTGTCGTCGCCTTTTGCAGGGAAAAGCGAGGCTAAATCTAGCTTATTGCTATTCTCCGCAGTATGTTCGTGCATTGAAGATTCATGCATCTGCTGCTCTTGATACGTCATACGAACTATTGTAACTGCGCGAACTGATGAACAGTATTTACGGCATGTAACACAAAACAATGCCATGTAACAAAAACGTAACGAGATAGTAGAGTCGCTGAAATCAAAAATCGCCCTACAAGTTCTAAACTCGTTACTGAGATTTTATGAAAGGAATGGTGGCCATGACCACTTTGCAAACGAAAGAAGATGCCGCAGCCCTTATTGAAAAGGAAGGCATTGAGTACGTTTCTGTACGTTTTACTGATTTGATTGGTGTGCAGCAGCACTTTACGGTACCTGCTGACGAGTTCTTGCACAGCGCATTCACCGACGGTATGGCTTTCGATGGCTCCTCAATGCAGGGCTTCCAGGCTATTAACGAATCCGATATGAAGCTTATTCCGGATGTTGATACCGCTTATATTGACCCATTCCGTAAGCATAAGACGCTGAATGTGGCTTTCTCTATTGTTGATCCTGTAACTGATGAGCCTTATTCTCGCGACCCTCGTCAGGTTGCTATTAAGGCTGAGGCTTATTTGAAGTCCACCGGTATTGCAGATACCGCAAGCTTTGCCCCAGAAGCTGAGTTCTTTATTTTCGACAAGGTGCGTTTTGCAAACGATATGCAGCGTTCATTCTACGAGGTTGATTCTAACGAGGCTCCTTGGAATTCCGGCATTGATACCGAGGATGATGGCAGCAATAATATTGGTTTTAAGAATCGCGTAAAGCACGGCTACTTCCCTGTGCCTCCTGTTGATCATAATCAGGATTTGCGCGACGACATGGTTTATAATTTGCAGAAGGTTGGTTTGATTCTTGAGCGCTCTCACCATGAGGTTGGTGGCGCAGGTCAGCAAGAAATCAACTATCGTTATAATACGCTTGTTCATGCTGGCGACGATTTGATGAAGTACAAGTATGTGGTTCATGAGACTGCTGCTTTGGCTGGTAAGGCTGCAACCTTTATGCCTAAGCCAATTGCTGGAGATAACGGCACTGGCATGCACTGCCATCAGTCGCTTTGGAAGGATGGCAAGCCACTGTTCTATGCGGAAACTGGTTATGCTCAGCTTTCCGACATTGCGCGTTGGTATATTGGCGGCTTGATTAAGCACGCTTCTTCTGTGCTTGCTTTTACTAATCCTTCACTTAACTCTTACCATCGCCTTGTTCCAGGCTACGAAGCTCCTGTGAACTTGGTTTACTCTGCACGCAACCGTTCTGCAGCTATTCGTATTCCTCTTGCTGGTACGGAACCTGCTGCTAAGCGTATTGAGTTCCGCGCTCCGGATCCTTCTTGCAACCCATTCTTGGCATTCTCCGCTCAGCTTATGGCTGGCTTGGATGGCATTATGAATCACATTGAGCCTCCTGCTCCTGTTGACAAGGATTTGTATGAGCTTCCTCCAGAGGAGCATGAGGGAATTAAGCAGGTTCCTTCTTCGCTTGGTGAAGCTTTGCAGGCTTTGGAAGAGGATCACGACTTCCTTATGCAAGGCGATGTTTTCACAAGCGATTTGCTTGAAACTTGGCTGAATTTGAAGCATGAGGAAATGGATATGGCTCGCTTGGCTCCAACGCCACTTGAGTATGAGCTTTACTTCCACATCTGATTTGTAAGTTAAGCTAAATAAGCTAAGCTGTTCTAACGAAAAAGCCGGCCCTACGATTTCGCGGGGTCGGTTTTTTGCGCGACGAACTGCTTGAGCGCTGCACAGCGCGCGCGAAAGCAACTCGGAGCGCCGAGCTTGCTCAGGTGGAAAGTCCAGTGGACTTTCCACGCAAGCGAGGTCTGCCTTCGTCAATAAAGACGAAGGCAGGGCAGATTTGTGTGGTATTTCATTGGGAATTTGGTTGTGTTTTGTGTGCGCTGACGACCTGCTTGAGCGCTTTAGAGACCCTAACGCAGAAACTGTACTGCGTTAGGGCCTTTTGTTTGCGGTTATGAGACCTTCGTGCAGAAGAGTTACTGCGCTACGGTCGGAAGATGTGCGAAATGAGGCTCTAGTGCAGTACGCGCTCGCGCGGATCACGCTCGCGCGCGAAACTCGCGTTGAAAGCACACTGTGCTTTCAACCTAAGCGAGTTTCCGCTCCGAATTGCTTTCGCGCGCGCTTTGACCGAGCTTGAAATCAACAGGATTTCAAGCTCCTTCAAAGCGTGATTTGGCTCAATTGTGAAGCACGGTGTGCTTCACATGCCAAATCAGCCGAACGGCTATGCCGTGAGGAATAAGCGCGAAAGCAGGTCGTCGCGCTGCACCAGTGTCCGAAAATTGCCTATTTTTGCACTCAAGCAGATTTTTGCGTTAGCTGCTTATTTTTTAGCACGTACTTTACATCAGCTTGAGACGCAACTTTCGAATCATGAGTAACAACAATCACACATTTGCCGTGCTTGCGAGCAAGATTCTTTAATATTGCAATAACTTCTTTAGTCGTAGCAGGGTCAAGGCTGCCTGTAGGCTCATCCGCTAAAATTACCGGCGCAGAAGATACTAAAGCTCGCCCAATTGCAACACGCTGCTGCTGCCCGCCGGAAAGTTGCGTAATATTGCGATTTATTTCTTCCTCCGTCAACCCAAGATCTACTAGAACTTGAGCATCCGCGCGAGAATTTACTAATCGCAAATTTTCTAACGGCGTCAAATAGTCAATAAGATTAAAATTTTGGAAAACAAGCGAAATATGCTTTTTGCGATGCTCACAATATCCTGTTTTTGCAATATTTTCACCATTAAAAAGCACTTCTCCACTATACGGAGTATCTAATCCAGCTAAAAGCGAAAGCATAGTGGACTTTCCAGCTCCAGAAGCTCCCATAATACTGTACATTTTGCCAGTTTCGAAATCTGCATTCACGTCATTTAGTACCGCAATATTTGCAGGTCCGTAAGTGTACTTCACATTTTTTAATTGCAATAAAGCCGACATAATAAGCTCCTTATTTTTACATAATTGAAATATGATTTATACGATTTGTTTAATTTATGCGATTGCGCTTTATACGATTGCGCTTTTAGTAGAAAATGCGCATACGCAACTACATTTTGCTAACTCATGGCGCTTCTACTAGCTAATAGCGCTTAGTATTTGCCGCGGCTTCTTTATTAAGATTGGTAGCACTGCAAGAATCAACGCAACTATTGAAATAAGCAAACCCATAACAAAAGAAGTAAACGTTTGTGTCAATGGCAATACCGGAACACCGTCCGCAATAAATGACGAATTTGCACTATGCAAAATCGCGGAACCAATAATTCCAGAAAAAGCAGCACCCAAGCCCAGCGAAATAACGAATGACACAATGTTAAGTATCACTATTTCAACAAGTAATTGGCTAACTATTACTGCTTTCGACAATCCAATAGACATAAGTACGCCAATCTCATGCATACGCGCTCTAACCCAGAACACTAGTACAAGTCCAAGCACTAAAACGCCAACAAAACTTAGCGCAACAAAAATCATTCGCACAAGTTGTTGCACAGAATTAACTGAAGTTATTACACCAGACAATTGCGAAGCATTCTGCTCTACATCCGCCCACTTGCCGGCAATACTTTTAGCATCACGTATTGCATCAGCTAATAAATCAGAACGCTCAACAACACAGCGCAGAACACTTCGCTTAGCAGAGCCAGCCAAAGACAACGCCGAACTTAAGTCAGTAAATATGCGATTTTCTGAAGCATCCGAAGGAAAAGCTCCCTTAGTTTGCAATTTGCCGGCAAAAATGCCAACAACGCGAACATTTACATTAAACCCCTGCTTAAGAGTTATAGTAGAGCCAATCTTAAGATTATTCTTCTTAGCAAAATCACGATGCACTATTGCGCTACCAGAAGAACGATTAGTAATATGCTCACCCTGCACTAAACGGTACAATCCTTCTTGAAAACCTTGAGATAATCGAGAATCTGTTGTGCCAGTAATTCCGGCAGCATGAGCCAAAACATCATCGTCTAATCTTGGACCCTGCGCAGGAAGCACAAGTTGCTTCCCAACAGGCGTAGCTAAAACATCGCGCTCTTCCACTACAGTTTTTACGCCCGGAATCGCAGCAAATTTACGAATTTGACTAGAGTCAATTCCTTCATTTGCACCCAAATCTTGCGGAATTGGAGAATTAGATACTTTAGTAGCGGAATTAGAATTTGCATTCATTTGCTCTGGAAGAGTTTCGCCGCGCGTTTTTGCTCGTACAGTAAAACCTAAACCAATACTGGATTGAAGATTATTCCTAGCACCATCAACAGAAGCACTAATACCAGCTTGCGAAACTAGAGCGCTTAAAACAAGGGTCATAATCAGCACAATTATTGCGTTGCGTCGAGGTTTGCGAAATATTGCAAGCCACGCTCTTGAGCATAAAGAAATTACATCAACACTCATAATTACTCCAAATAAACTTTGCTAAAACTTGCTAAAACTTGCTAAAAAATACGCAATTTTTTATTTTTGCAATCCAAGCAGTTCTCGAGGAGATTTGCACATCATTGGCAAATAAGACAGCACTACTACAGCAACAACTACAGCGCATACTATTGCAGAAACTCCAACAAAGCACTGCAAGTCTACTTGCACAATAAGTTTTTCCAAAGTTCTAGTTGCCAACGTTGATTCAAGATTTCCACCAGCTTGACCCATAGTGCTCAAATCATCAGCAGCAGCAGATTTTACGGATCCGAGCGCAGCAGCACCCATCCACGGAGCTATGATTTTTGCAAAAAAGTATCCAACAACTAGCGAAGGTATTGCAATAAGTAGAACCTCGCTAACGTACTGACAAACTATAGACAGCTTGCTGTTGCCAATCGCAGTAAATACACCAATCTCATGGCGTCGCTCATTCATCCACAACAAAAGCACCAATCCAAGCGCAATAATAGCGAAAGATATTACAGCAATAGTCGTAATAGTCATCATTGAATGAACGCCTTTAGCGACTCTCAATAAGCCAGCAACGAACTGATCGTCACGAGTTAGCTGATAATTTTGCAAATCAATAGGCAATTTAGCAGCTTGCGCCATAATATTATCCGCATCCTCACCGCGCTTTACCCTAAAACTTGCGTCCTGATATATTTCTTTTCCTGGCTTATATTTATACAATTCGCGCGTAGTTTGCAAATCTGTATACACAGTATTGGCAGTAAGTTCTGCTCTAGTTGCAACTTGTCGCTTATTTGCTCCAGCATAAATTCCAACAATACGAGTTTTTACAGTTGCAGTTGATTGCTTAATATTGTCGGCATCGTAAGGGTTAGCGCGAAGTGTAAGAGTATCTCCTACATGTAATCCATTGGCTTTAGCAAGATCTTCATGAATAAGAGATGCATGAACATTGCCAGCGAGCAAATGCTTACCTTTAGATACGTTTATTGCTTTTGTTTTAAACGCATTAAGAGCAGTAGAATTATTAGTGCCTTCAATATTAACTGCGTTGCCAAACTGCTGCTCGCGTTTTTGATCGTAATCCTGAACGCCTGGAATTCTCGCGGCTTTGGCATTAACCAAATCAGCCGTTACATTTTGGCGAACTACGTACGAAGCAATTCCATTCAACTTTGCGATTGCTTGCACATCTTTAGGTTTTACAGTTCCAGCTCCTCTAGGAGTTCCAGGATTTACTTGCGGATTATTTGCAAGTACGAAACTAGATTCAGCTTGCGATTCAACTTTTCGCACCTCGTTATTAGCAGCACTCGAAACGGCAGAAATTGCGAATAATAATGTTGAAATAAGAAATAGGACAATGAAAACTATTAATGTTTTTATTCGTTTCCTCAGAATGTAGCGTATTGCACGAGAGATAAACGTCATCGACTACCTTTCCACATTGAAAAAATAACTGTATGTAGTATGTAAATATATAGTATGCAAACATACGGTATGCCAGTATAACATATGAACACTTATAGCCACAATATAAAAAAAAAAAACGGTGACGTTCACACGGATAACGTGCTCACTTACGAAACTCGCGTTGAAAGTCCACCGGACTTCCAACTTAAGCGAGTTTCCGCTTTGAAGGAGCTCGAAATCCCAATGATTTCAAGCTCGGTCAAAGCGCTCACGCAGTAAAAGTAGAAGATTCAGATGGCAAAACCGAGCGTGCGCGCTGCTGCTACTGGCACTGCCTCGTCCGCCCAATAATCTTCAAGATTCTCATCAGTGGAAAGCGAACGCATTTCTGCACGATCAATATAAAGTTCGCCGCGAAGATGATCTGTTTCGTGCTGGAAAATACGTGCAGGCCATCCATGCAAACGCTCAGAATGCTGCTTTCCGTCTTCATCCTGCCAAGTTGCTTGAATGTCAAGCCAGCGCTGACGAACTGCCTGATATCCAGAAACACTCAAGCAGCCCTCATAGAAACTGCGCGTTTGCGTACCAATCGGCTCATAATGTGGGTTAATAATTGCACGGAACGGAAGTTCAGCGATATCACGCGGATCGTCCTCATCGTCGCGAACGTGATCTTCAATAACAGCAATCGCAAGGCCAAGTCCAATCTGAGGAGCAGCCAAACCAACACCCGGAGCTTCAAGCATCGTGCTGTGCATAAGTGAAATAAGCTTAGTAAGAGTAGCGCGCGTAAGCTGACCGTCGTAAGCAACTGTGCGCTGACGCAACACAGGAGCGCCAGCTTGCACAATAGATAAAATACCATCCTCTGTGGCGGAATCAAGCAAGCGCTCAACAGCGCGACTGAGCTTCGTATCGACACTTGCGTGATGCGTAAACATAGGACTCCTTTTTACTCAATTAAGCGATGCATACAATAATGCAAAAATCTACAAAATTTGTATACTGCAAGCAAATAGCAAAACAGCACTAAAAATATTAGTGTATCAAAATTATTTGCGCACTGCTAGAGCAACCGGCAACGTAAGCAAGTAGCAAAGCAGTAAACACAAAATATGAAAACACTACAATTTAAGATTATCTGTTACAACTTGAGCAAGTCGAGCGCAAACTTCGTCCGCTTGTGCCTGAGTTGCAGCCTCGCACATAACGCGCACAAGAGGCTCAGTGCCACTCGGGCGCAGAAGCACGCGACCCGTATCGCCAAGAAGCTTAGATTCTTTTTCAACAGCCGCAAGTACGGCTGCGTTAGTTTTGGAAGCCATCTTATCCACATTTGGCACATTTACTAAGCATTGTGGCAATTGCGGGAAGTCAGCTGCCATTTGAGAAAGCTTCTTGCCGGAACGCACAACTTCGCGGCACAAAGTCAAAGCAGTAAGAGTGCCATCGCCTGTGGTTGCAAATTCGCGATTGATTACGTGGCCGGACTGCTCACCGCCAAGAGAATAATCATGCTTAAGCATTTCTTCCAAAACGTAACGATCGCCAACGTTTGTTTGCACAGTCGCGATTCCCATATCTTTAAGCGCAAGCTTTAAACCAAGATTGCTCATTACGGTCACAACAAGCGTATCATGATTAAGCTTACCTTCAGCCTGCTTAGCGCGCGCAAGAATTCCCATAATCTGATCGCCATTAACCATAACGCCATTCTCATCAACAGCTAAGCAACGATCGGCATCACCGTCAAACGCAACACCTAAATCAGCCTTAGAAGCTTTAACCATTGCCTGCAACTGCTCAGGATGCGTGGAGCCTGCATGGTCGTTAATATTGTAGCCGTCAGGAGAAGCGTTAATTACGATTACTTCCGCGCCTGCGCGACGAAGAGCTTCAGGAGCAACAACGGAAGTAGCGCCGTTTGCGCAATCTGCCACAACGCGCAAACCCGCGAGCGGCTTCGGGCGTGTAGTGGAATCCTTGCCCAAAGGCGCAACTGCCGAAACCAAATGATCAATATAAAGATTTGTTGCAGTAGTAGTATCGTGGCTAACTCGGCCAACGCCAGCGCCGGTTGGACGCTCCCAATCTTGGCCAAGCACAGCCTCAATCTCATCTTCCTTGCTATCCGGAAGCTTAAAACCGCCGCGCGCAAAGAATTTAATGCCGTTATCTGGCATCGGATTATGAGATGCGGAAATTACGGCGCCCATTTCAACGTTTAGCACGGAAGTGAGGAACGCAACGCCAGGAGTTGGGATGATTCCGGCATCAATAACGTCAAAACCGCCGGCGCTCATGCCTGCAGCAAGCGCAGAAGCTAGGAAATCACCAGAAACGCGGGTATCTCGGCCAACAAGCGCGCGGCGACGAGCGTGAGAGGAAGTATCGCTTTCAGTAGCACTAGACGCAACCGGCGCGTGCTTATCTCCCAAAACTCGAACTGCAGCGTCACCTAAATCTAAAGCAAGTTGCGCTGTTAAATCGCGATTTGCCAATCCACGCACGCCATCCGTACCAAACATCCTTGGCATAATAAAGCCTCTTTCGCAAAAATCACTTTACTTTGCGCGCAAGCGAACAACATTGCTTACTAGCGCGTCACACACTGCTTGCCATCTTACTCGTAGCATTACATAACGCGCTAGCGCATTGACTTGCCGGAGCGCTTAAAGCGTAGCGCGCGAAGGCACTTCAATGCGGAAACTCGCTAAAGTTGGAAGTCCAGTGGACTTCCAACGCGAGTTTCGCAAGCGAGCGTAATAAAACGCGAGCGTATTGTTAAAAACGTTTAAGAATAAAGCGCCCGAAGGAACGCTCACGCGCACAGCGCGTTCGCTACTGAGCTTGCGTTGAAAGCACACCGTGCTTTCAACTTGAGCAAGCTCACGCTCCGAGTTGCTTTCGCGCGCGCGATGCTGCGCGAAAGCAGGTCGTCGCGCAAAACTCGCGACACATTAATTAAGACGACGCACTAGCGCAAGGAAGCGTTGTAGTGCTGCACTCTAAGCGTGCGGCGCGAAGAATCGAGGCCGCCGAGCACCATGCGACGCAAAGCCTGATCCGCATCCTTATGCTCCTCAAGCCACTTCTCACCGCGCTCAACCAGCTCCTCAACCGGCGCATACACAGGGTACAATCCCTCAATCAAAGCCTCAGCCATGTGGAATGTGCGATTCTTCCAAACCCAATCAATATCCGCAAAGTAGCGCTCAACGTAAGGCTTAACCAAATCCCCCTTAGCTGTGCTTGCAAAACCAGCAACCACGGCACCCATTTGCATATTCGTCAAATCGAGATTGCGCAAAGCTTGATCCCAAGCCCAATCCTTAGCATCTGCTGTTGCACGCTCCGCACGAGCCTGGTAAGCGTATTCGCGATTTTCAGTAGTGTCGCGCTTTTGAAGTTCCGCGTCAATTCCAGCTTCGTCCAAAGCGTTCACGCCTGCGAGCGCAATAAGAATGCTCCAACGCAAGTCGTTGTCGATTTCCAAGCCTTCCAAGCTCACGGAACCGTCAAGCAAGCCGTTAGCTACGCGCACAAACTCAGCATCTCCAACTTCGCCGTAGCCAAGATACGCTTTAAGCAACTGGAACTGTTCGTCCGAGCCTGCAGAAGCTGCCAAAGCCAACTGCCACAATTCGTGCGCTACATGCTTTGCGACTTCTGCTTGGCGCTCAGGCACTACGTAGTGGCTTGCGGTTACTTTTACTTGACCAAGTGCGTAGCGGAAAGTAGTTGATTCGCGCTCTGTTGCCAAAGCTTTAAGGCTTAATTCCACGAAGCGTTCTGCTGGGAATTCTGCGTCGCGAGTCATATCCCACAATGCGAGCCAAATAAGCGAGCGAGTCAAAGAATCCCTGAAACGATACAAGTTTTCTGCAGCAAATTCAAGCGACTTTTCGTCGAAACGTAGCTTTGTGTAGGTTAAATCGTCGTCGTTTACGAGGATTAACGCAGGCCTGCGCAGGCCGCGAGCTTCCGCAACTTCCGTCACTTCGCCGTCAACGTCGAATTCGATTCGCTTTGTGCGCTTGATTTCGCCAGTTGCTTCGTCCAAATCGTAGAAGCCAATAGCCAAACGGTGTGCGCGAAGAACAGGATGCTCAGCCGGCGCGCTCTGGCGCAAACGCAAGGAAGCAATAGTGCCGTCGCCCGCTTCTTCAACTTCCGTAGAAATCGTGTTAATTCCAGCTTTTTCAAGCCATTGAGCGCTCCACGCTTTCAAATCGCGTCCGCTTGTAATTTCCAATTCTTGAAGCAAATCAGCCAAAGTTGCGTTGCTATAAGCGTTCTTGCTTAAGTAATTGTGGATTCCTGCAAAGAACTTTTCGCGGCCAACGTAAGCTACGAGTTGCTTTAATACAGAAGCGCCCTTTGCGTAGGTGATTCCGTCGAAATTGACGGAAGTATCGTTCAAATCGTTGATTGGAGCCACGATTGGGTGCGTTGTTGGGAGCTGATCTTGATTAAGCGCCCAGCTTTTTTCGCCGGAGTTGAAAGTGCTCCAAGCGTCGTGCCATTCGGTTGCTTCAGCGGTGGCAAGAGTTGAGGTGAATTCTGCGAAGGATTCGTTAAGCCACAAGTCGTTCCACCACTTCATTGTTACGTAGTCGCCGAACCACATGTGTGCAAGCTCGTGCAAAACTGTTACGACTCGGCGCTCAGCGTAAGCGTCCGTAACTTTGGATTCGAACACGTACTGGTCGCGAATCGTAACCATACCAATGTTTTCCATAGCGCCAGCGTTGTATTCTGGCACGTAAATCTGATCGTACTTTGCGTAAGGATACGGCACTCCCCAAGTCTTCGCGTAGAAAGCAAAGCCTTTCTTCGTAATATCGAACAAGTAGTCAACGTCTTTTGCAAAAGCGTCTTTAAGCGCTTGACGGCAGTACATTGCCATTGGCACTACGCGACCGTCCTCGTTTTGGTATTCTGTATGCCATTCAGCGTAAGGTCCTGCGCAAATTGCGGTTAAGTAGGAGCTCATTTTTGGAGTTGACTCGAACACCCAGCGCTTCATGCCTTCTACAGCGCCGTTTTCCAAAGTGCCTGCTTCGGTTTGGCGGCCTTCAAGCGCGGTTTCGCTTTTAACTGGCATGTTGGAAGTTACGATCCAGCTTTCTGGAGCGTCTACAGTAAAGTCAAAAACAGCCTTTAAATCTGGCTGATCAAACACAGCATAAACTCGGCGAGCATCCGGAACTTCGAACTGCGTGTAAAGGTAAACGTTTCCGTCGGAAGGATCCACGCTTCTGTGCAAGCCTTCGCCCGTGTTGGAATACTGGCAGTTTGCTACAACTTCTACAGTATTGTGTTCAAGCAGATTCGCGAGCGCGATTCGGCTGTCTGCAAAAACTTTCGTAACGTCAAGAGCAGTGCCGTTTAATACCACGGATTCTACGCTGTTTGCAATCAAATCGAGGAAGCTTGCGCTACCAGCTTTAGCGTCGAACTCAATTTTTGTGCGCGAAGTAAAATCGCTGCCGCCTTTACCTAAATCAAGCGCAACATCGTAATGAATTGGCATTTTGATAGCGTCGAAACGCTCTTCAGCTTCTACGCGAGTAAGATTTGCTCCTGGCATATGTACCTTCCTTATATTTTTTCTTATTTTTGATTATTTTTACGATTATTTACGATTATTTACGATTATTTACGATTATTTACGGCAATTTACAGTGATTTACAGTATTTTGCAAATATTTGCGAACATTTGCAAATATTTACGAATACTTTCGCTTATTTTTGATTATTTTCCGAAATATCCGCAACTACCGGCACAAGCATAGGCTTCCTGCGCAAAGCGCGAGCAACCCAACTACCCAAAGTGCGTCGCATAATCTGCTGCAACTTATACGTATCGTGTTCTCCTCGCATCATAGCGTCCTGCAATTGCTCAACAATTTGGTAACGAACCTTCTCAAAATCAGCCTCGTCTTCAGCAACAGCATTCAAGAAAATCTTCGGGCCCGAAACCACGTCCGCATGCTCAGTATCAACTACCACAAAGCTTGAAACGAAGCCTTCTGTGCCCAAAATCCTACGCTTTTCAAGCTCCTCGTCCGTAAGCTCGCCAACGGAATCGCCATCAACATAAACGTATCCGCAAGGCACAGAGCCAACAACTGCAGCGTTTCCGTGGTACAAATCAACCACGTCACCGTCTTCAGCCAACACAACATTCTTTGGATCAACACCAGTTTTTACAGCAATCAATCCGTTTGCAACCAAGTGACGATGCTCACCGTGAATTGGCATAGCGCACTTTGGCTTCACAATGTTGTACAAGTACAAAAGCTCGCCCTCATTGCAATGGCCAGACACGTGAATAGCAGCATTATCCTTATTAATTACGCGCGCACCAAGTTGCACAAGCTTATTAATAACTTTGTAAACCTCGTGCTCATTGCCTGGAATAAGCGAGCTTGCAAGAATAACAGTATCGAATTCGTCAATAGTAATATCTTTGTGGCTGCCATCCGCAATTCGCCCAAGAGCTGCCATCGGCTCGCCTTGCGAACCCGTGCACATGTACACGAGCTTGTCGTCCTGAATATCCTTTGCTTGCTTTAAGTCCACAACCGTGTTTTCAGGAATATGCAAGTAGCCAAGATCTGCCGCAATCGACATATTGCGAACCATCGAACGGCCCACGAACACAACTTTTCGCCCAAACTTGTGCGCTGCGTCAACTACTTGCTGCACGCGATGCACATGACTTGAGAAACTAGCAACAATAATTTTGCGAGTTGCTGTAGCAAAAGCGCGATCCAAAGCAGGCCCAATAGAAGTTTCTGGCTTCACAAATCCCGGAACTTCAGCGTTTGTGGAATCTGCCATAAGCAAATCGATACCCTGCTCACCCAGGCGGCCAAATTCCACCAAATCTGTAATGCGGTGGTCAAGCGGAAGCTGATCGAGCTTAATATCGCCAGTATCAATAAGCGTTCCGGCTGGAGTTTTTACGCAAACAGCAAGCGCATCCGGAATAGAATGCGTTACTGTAATAAACTCAAGATTAAACGGGCCAACTTTCATCTTATCGCGGCCTTCAACGCGAGTAAGATTCGGCTCAATATGATGCTCCTGGCACTTTGCTTCCACAAAAGCCAAAGTAAGCTTCGAACCAATAAGCGGAATATCCGGACGCATCTTAAGAAGATACGGCACTCCACCAATATGATCTTCGTGACCATGCGTTAAAACTAAAGCTTCAACCTTGTCAAGACGATCCTGAATATAGTGGAAATCAGGAAGAATTAAATCAACTCCCGGCTGCTCTTCTTCCGGAAAAAGCACGCCGCAATCAATAAGCAAAATATGACCGTTGTACTCAATTACGTTCATATTTCGGCCGATTTCGCCCAAACCACCAAGCGGCACAATTCTCATTGAACCTTTGCGATATTTTGGCGGCGCAATAAGCGCACCTTCACGCTGATCGTTTACTACAGGAGGAAGCACTTTGCCGCTGCGACGAGCGGAACTAGCTTTTTCTTTACGAGTTTTTGTATTTTTTCTTAATTCAGTTGACATATTCATCTCACTACATCTTGCGCAATTGCGCACTGTTTTCTAGTGTACCGTTAGGACTCAACTCACGCGACAGACTTTAGACGCAAAAGCTGCGCGTAAAACTTTACTTTGCAAGCATTGCGACATTTCCTTTACACGCTTGTAAAGTTTTTGTCGCTTTTCAAGAAGATTCCGACATTTCCTTTACACGCACGTAAAGGAAAAATCACTTTTTGCTGGAATTACGTTATTTCCTTTACGCGGATGTAAAGAAACTATCGCTTTTTAAGCACGACTACAATAAACCACCCAAGTGCAGCTATAGGAATTGCCGTAAGCGTCGACATCCACGGCACCATCATGCCAGCGTGCGCACTCCACTCGTCAATCGCCGCCCCCGCAGCCATCGACCCCAAAGAGCACCCCACAGCCGAAGCAGTTGGCAGCCACGAAAGCCCTTCCGTAAGAGATTCTTCCGGCACTGTTGCTTTCACAATAAGATTTCCAGTAGCGAAAATTGGCGATACGCAAAGTCCGGAAAGCACTTCAAAAACGCTCATAAGCATAAGCCGATCCAGATTAAGATTCATAAGCACGTAGCCAATAGTTAGCACAGTTAAGAACACAATAAGATGCGACCAGTTAGATCCGCGGAATTTACGCGATCCGAAAATTATTGCGCCCACAAGCGATCCGCACGCAAACAGCGCAAGTTGCATACCAATAAAATGCTCAAGCCCTTGCGCTTTCATAGCAGCCGTAACAGACACGTCAAAAGCGCTAAAACTCATATTAAACACAACGAACATGAGCACAAGCGGAATAATTCCGCGGTAAAGCAGCACGTTTTTGCCGCGCTTTTTTGGATGGTGATTATGCAATTGTTTAAGACTAAATTTGTCAATAAACTTGCGCTTAGAATTTTGTTTTTGCGATTCTGATTCGACTGCAGAGATTTCGTTTTCTTTTTGAGATGCGATTAATACGTCAACATCACCAGCTGCAGCAGTTGGAACTTCCACTACTTTAAGCACTGCAGGTTGGGTATTGCGCAGCGAGAAGAACCACGCTCCGCCCAATCCGCTTGCAAATACTGGCACAAATAATTGCGAAACTGGATGCACGGAAGTTGCAAGCCAAGCTGCCAAAATAGGACCTAATATAAACACAATCTCATCGATGCCAGATTCCAAAGCATACGCTACGTTTAGCAAAGAATCGTCGTCTTCCGCACGAAGTGTATAAGCCCAACGCGTACGCACTAACGCTCCAAAAGCAAACTGCGTAACGCCCATAACAATCGCAAGCACAAAAAGAAGTACGAGCGGAACTCTAAATAAAGCAGCAAACGCAAAAGAAAGCATTGCGATTACTTGAGCACCTAACGCAATAACACCAACTTTGCGCTGACCAAAACGGTCAAAAAGCTTAGCATAAACTGGCGTTACTGCAGCTTGCGCAAGAACGTAGGATGCAGACATTGCTCCAGCAACAGTCCAGTTATTGTACAAATGATTAAGCGCAAGAACAATTCCTAAAGCAATCATCGACATTGGTAGACGCGCAATTGCTCCAGAAATGCAGAAAGCTCTAGCTCCATTTAGTGAAAATAGTCGCGCATATTGCGAAATTATTGTGGACTTCTTTCCTGTCGTTTGAGACGACATAAATCGTGTTACTCCTTTTTACTTTTTACGCTTTTTACGTCTTTACGTCTTATTTTTTACGTATTTGCGCTATTTGCGCTTTAATTTTTACGTATTTACGCTTTAATTTTTACGTATTTGCGCTTTACGCTTTAGTGTTGGAACGCGCATTTGCACGTTTTGAACGCACTCTAGGCTCCCCAGAATAAATATACAAATCTTCAACTAAAGACTTTGCGCGCTCAATATCGTAAGGATGATCTTTATGAAGCAAAGACGCGTCTTTACTAAGCCCGTAATAATCGTAAAAGCTCACATCGCAAGCAGAATCCGTGTGCAAATAGTAGCGATTTACGCCATTATTTCGCAACATGTGCATTGTGTGCTTCCACAAGCCGCCGCCAACGCCATGGCCACGAGCATCCGGAGAAACTAGGAACAATTCCAATTCAGCTTGAGTCAAATCATTAATATGCGATTTTGCTTCAAGCTTAGTTTCTAAAGCGCGCATTGCGTATGCTTCTTCTAAAGCGCGCGCGTAATTTTCGTCATTTTGCGATTTCATTTCGCGCTCTTGCTCAAGAAGCATTCTTCTTACTTCTGGGAACATAACGGGAGCGTCAAAAACTCGCGCCAAAAGCAAACCCATAAATTTTCCGTCGAGTTCGGCAATAGTTCCATGCGTAGAAGGCTCTAAATAATGCAAAACGAATCTGCGCGAAAGACTTAAAGAAGCTTCTTGACCGACTTCTTTAGAAATGCCCCAAGTGCGCTCATATTCTTTTACGATTGCGTCAATATCGCCAAGTTTTACAGGACGGAACTCTACATTCATAATTCTGATTCTTCCTTACTTCATACTTAAATCGATGTTGTGCGTATGCCCGCCCACACACACTGCACGAGGAATCTGCACGTTTTCGAAGTGATGCACGATGCGTTTCAATCGCGGCGCAAAACACGTTGCTGCAAGTCAAAATTGCAGCAAATAAGTTGCAGCAAAATGATTGCACTAGCAATGTTTATGCGTCATCATCATCGAGGGATATTAACGTGTCAGAATGTAACTCGGCAAGGATTTCATCTTTTGTTTTTGCTTCTGCATGAATCTCTCGTTCACATTCATCCGCTATATTTACATAGTAAAGGGTGGCGTCGATAGCCTCAAGCGGCACATTCGTCATAAGCGAAAGTAGCAAACGATACCAGTCTAATTGGCCAAGCTTAAGCGCAATATCTTGCGGATTCGTTGGTTTTTTGCCGGTTTTCCAGTCAACAACCGTATATATTTTGCTCGGATCGTTCTCATCTAATCCGCCTGCAAAAACAGCGTCAAGTTTGCCATTAATAATTTGATCGCCTAATTCTGGCACATGCGCCACAATCGGCTGCTCGGCTGCAATAGGACGGCGATGCGCCCATTTTGAAGTAGCTAATCGCTTTTCCCAAATTAATAATTTACGCTCGGAAGAGTTTATTGAAGAATTTATTGAAGAATTTTCGGAGGATTTTTCGGAAGATTTTTCGGAAGATTTTTCAGCTTGCGTAATTTTTTCAAGTTGAGCAAGTTTTTCAGAAATACTTTCAACAACATCATATTGCACAGAATTTTGATTCGCGCATCCAGCTTTCACAAACTGCTCTGCCCAAGCGTGGAATCGAGTTCCCAAACTTGCAGTCGGCGAAGAAATGCGCGGAATAGGGCGAATAATCGCCATCCATTCGTTTCGCAAACGCTTAGCATCCGCGTCATTAAAATCTTTATTCCCTTGCAAATAATCGCTATTAAACGTTGCTCGCCTTTGCACTGCAGTAACATTTACATTTTCGCCTTTAGAAAGCTGTTCCGCTCGGTTTTGCAAAGCGCGAATATTGTGATACCAATCAATTTGCGGCATCAAATCGGCATCTTGCACTAAAGCTTGAGCGCGCGAAAGCAATAAATTATTTTTAGAAGTTTCATTATTTGCGTTATTTGCATTATTTGCATTATTTGCATTATTTAATTTTGCAAAATCGGCATCTGCAGAAAGATTTTCGGTTATATCCGCAGATTTTCGCAAAACGTCCCTTATATTTTTAGTCAAGGAATTTGGCCAAGCTAATAGTTGTTTTCTATTCTCGCTTGGTATTTCACTTGGCTCGCTAAATAATTTCGCAAAATCAGAAGCCAAATCGCCCACAACATATCCCAATTCGCTAGAAGAATTCTTAACTTCGCAAGTTTCTTCGCCAAATTGCTTAATTGCGTCATTCATTTCATTCCAAAAAACGGAAGGCTTTTTTGCGCGAGAAGATGCGCTATTATCAGCCGCGCTATTTGCAGAAACCGCACTATTTGCAGAAGCCGCACTATTCGCAGCACCAGAATCACCAGCACCAGAATCACCAGCACCAGAATCACCAAAATCCGCCGCCGCCATAGCATTAGTCTGACTACAAGTCACAAGCGCTGCAAACTTCGCGCGCGTCAAAGCAACATACATAAGATGCCGCTCGTCAATATGCAAAGCTCGCCCGCGCTCCTCTACTTGCGAAAGCGGCAAAGTGCCTGTTTTCATTGCAGCATCGTAAACTTCGCGCGCTTCTAAAGGAATCGCCTCTTCCGGAGCAGATTCGTACTCACGGAATTTTCCAACCAAATCAAGCATTGCTTGCGCACGAGAGCCGTATATTTCCGCGTCAATTTTTTCAACGCTTTCCATATTTTTTAAGCATTCTTGCGGATTCATACTTGCGATCAAATCCGCATCGTGAGGAAATCGCGGAAGAATATCCGCATCAACTCTCATCGGCGCAGGCACTTTCGACGCGATTTCAAGAGTTGCGTACGCGCTTTCAAAATACGCGCCATTTTGTTGCGTTTGCTTTACGCGCAAACCGTCACCTTGACTGCTTGGAAAAGCGCCCTCGTTAAGCCCCACAATCGCAACTGCCGGCCATTCCAAACCTTTCGACTGGTGAATTGTCATCAAAACAACGTCAGCAGGCTCGTCAACCGACGCAGGCTGATCGTCAATTTTGTCAATATTTTGAATCCAATCCATAAATCCGCGCAAAGTAGGCTGCGTAAAATCGCTCATTTCTTGCAAATACGAATCCGCAAGCGTAAATATTGCATCGGAAGTGCTGCGCATATCGTGCAACAATGTGGCATTAGTAGAATTGTTGTTCATAAGCGCGTTGGAAACAGCCACATCAATATCAATATTTAGACTTTCAATAGCTGTGCGCACAATGTCGTGCAAAGAAGCAGATTGCGCGCGCTGGGCAGCGTCCAAAATTTGCCCTAAGCGAAGAACAGCATCATAAGCTTTAGCACTTAAAGTATTTTTAAGATTTGAAATACTAGGATCCGCGTACGCTTCAAGCAGAACATCCGCAATAAAAACTCCACCGTGAATACTATTCGTCTGCTCGCCTTTAGATTGCTGCTCTTGAACGATCTTCCCCCACTTTTCGCGAGGCGCTTTAGGATCTGCCAAGCCAGCTTGCACTAAAGCACGAAATATGTATTCAATATTTTCCGAAGTTGCAATATTAGCTATAGTTTTTAAATCGTCAGTATTAAGCGAAAAACGAGGCGTTGCAAGAAGTCGCATTAAAGCTGCAGTATTCGTGTGATCAGCTGACACAGCAAGAAGAGATAGAACGTCTTTTACTTCCGGCTTTTCAAGAAGAGCAGAATATCCAACTGTTAAAGTGCGCAAACCTGCTTTTTGCAACGCTTCTTCGTATAACGCAATATTCGTTTTGCTACGAAACAGCACTGCAACTCTAGCTGAATCAGAATTTGCAGAATTTGCACCAGAATTAGCGGAATTAACAGCGTCTTTTTCGCATAACGCAGTATTTTTAACTTTATTAACGAATCGCACAACTGCTTCAATTTCTTGATATTGCGTAGGCGTATTTAGCACTGCCAACATGCCGTTTGGAGCATTTTCAAGATATTGCAAATTTTTAACTTCTACTTCTGTAGATAACGCGCTACTTTTGCGAAGTGCAGGCATGCGCAACGGCTTGGTAATAGCGTTTGCAGCTTGCAAAATAAGCCTAGAATTTCGGCGAGTTTGAGTGAGCGAAAATTCAGTTTCGCTGCCAATATTAAGCACTTGCTCAAGTTTTCTAAACGCGCCCGAGCTTGCACCGCGGAATGAGTAAATAGCTTGGAATGGGTCGCCAACTGCAGCAATATGCGTTTGCTGATTAGAGTTGGCAGAGTTGGAAGAGCCACTTTCGTTACTTTCAGCACCTTCTCCACTTGCGTTATGAAACAGCGTTGCAATCAGCATTGCTTGCGTAGTAGACGTATCTTGATATTCGTCAAGCAAAACTTGACTGTATTGCCTGCGATATTGCGCCGCAATCGAAGGAAAATTCGTAACCAAACGATAAGCAGCAATCGTAAAATCGCTAAATTGCGCCATATTTGCGCTTTTCTTTGCAGCGTCAAAAGCCAAAACTAAATCAAGCAAAGCTGCGCGCTTTTTAGCAGTCTCAAATAATTTATTACAAGAATCGTAACACGTATTTTTTAGCGTAATATTTAGGTATTCTACGTATTCTTTTCCGTAATTTACGCATTTTTCAAAATATTTTTCGTCTGTATCGTTTTTTCCTCGACGCAATTTAATAGCACTCGGCTTTTTTGCAATAATTTCGGTTTTTTCGGCAGAATTAAGCGCTTTTTGCAAATGCTCAATCCAAGCATTATTCCACTTTTGAATTTCTAAAACCGCTTTAGAAGTGCTATCTAACGACTCCCCTTTGCTATTTACGCCAATCATTGAGCAAGAAATATCCGCAGCGAGCGCAAGAACGTCGTCAATAAGCGCGTCAAAACTATACCAAGAAAGCACTTCCGGATGCGTTGTAACGTAAGCATTTACTAAAGGTTTTATTAATTCGCGAGCGCCGGCATCGCTTAAAGGCTGCGTATTTTGGTCAAATCCAACTAGCAAACCGTATTGGCGCACAATTGACTGGAAGAATGCGTCGTAAGTCATTACTTCTGGCTTTAAAAATGCGTTGGAAGTATTGATATTTTGCGATTGCGAAGTTGCGATAGTAGGCTGGCTTTCGCTACTGTGATTACTTTCGCTAGAAAACTTACTTTCGCCGCAGTGCTGGCTTACAGCTTGCGCAACTCTTGCCAGCAATTCCGACGCAGCTTTATTCGTAAACGTAAGTCCCAAAATGCTTTCTGGAGCAATTCCTCGATCAATAAGATCAATAACGCGGCGAGTCATTGTGTAAGTTTTGCCACTTCCGGCTCCTGCCACAATAATCATGTTTTTGTTTGCTGGAGCTTGAATTGCTGCAGATTGCTCAGCGCTATCCGTATTCTTTCTAAAAGATTTGCTATTGATTTCGTTGATTTTATTGGCTTTGCTGATTTTATCTATCATAATTGGCGTACCTCATATACAGTGTCTATAGCTCCTGCGCATGCTGGGCATACCTGTTTTGAACGGCAATATTTCAAATGCTCCGAAGTTGGGTGCGCAACAATTTGCCAGGAATTCGTTGCTGCAGCTGCATAAAAAACGCGCGAAATCATAGTAAGCGACCATTTTGCAGTTTCGCTTAAAGCTCTAAACGACTGCCAAGCTTCTTCACTTACACCGCTCGGGCAAGATTTCATAATTTGTGCAAGATTTGGGCAATCCATCAATCTCGACATTGTTTTGAACCCAACGCGAGTTTCAAGCGGATGATTATTCAAAGCATTACCCACGCAAAGCGGCGGCTGATACACGTTTTCTGCAACATGATGATCTTGCGCCGGATAATCATTGCTAACCACATGGAATAGCACGCTGCGCGAAATTGTTGGCGCATCTAAAGCAGAAATAAGCGGATCCTTATCTGCAAAAAGTAAAGCAAGCTGGTAGCAAACCAACTGTAAATCGTTAAAAACTCCTGTTGAAGGCGGAACTTTTCCGGTTTTATAATCAATTAAGCGAATATTTTTAGAACCGTCGGAATTTTTTCGCTTTTCCATGCGATCAATACGCCCGTGAATATGCACTATAAGATTTTCGTTCGCACCATCCGGCCAACCGCCAACTAAAGCGCCCATCAACTCGTAAACGTCATGCAATTTAATAGTCTGCAAATTCGAAGCCTTAAGCGCGTTATTTACCAGCATCGCAATATTCTCAAAGCCAAAATGCGCGCTTGTTTTGAACTCACAATATGCTTCTTGCAATACGCCTATGCTACTTTCCAAAGATTTTTCGCTTTTTGTAAGAGATTCCAGCACGCCTTCATCCGACTTTTTTGCGTCAAAAGCGTAAGTTGATTGATCGTAAGACGTGACGAAATATTGCGCAATAGTGTGCAACGCGCGAGAAATATTCGTTTCACGAGCAAGCGCAGAATAGCGCTCCCTGCTATTTCGAATATCGGCAAGTTCAGGAGCAATACTTAC
This sequence comes from uncultured Bifidobacteriaceae bacterium, assembly GCA_946891915.1. Taxonomy (GTDB): domain Bacteria; phylum Actinomycetota; class Actinomycetes; order Actinomycetales; family Bifidobacteriaceae; genus Bifidobacterium. The sequence goes on along the minus strand of CAMPNN010000009.1, from coordinate 11,995 downwards.
GTAATACTTTTCCATAAGATTTGCGATTGCGTTTATTCTGCGCACTTGCGGAGAGTATGGGGAATATTCGGTTTCGGGAATATTTGGTTCTTGAATTTCAGTTTCTGCAACTTCCGTTTCTACAACTTCAGTTTCCGGCATATCGTAATGCTGATTTTCGCTCGCCCATCTTGCAGTTTCGTGAATTAACGTACCAAAATACGTTGCCGCGCTTCCAGGCTGAGGCCCCGAAAGCTGGCGATTCAAAAGCCCACAAACTGGGCACGCCCACAAACTATCTACAGCAGAAGGAGACAAACTCACTACGCAAGAATTTTCTGAAGAAGTATCGCCAGAAGAAGAATCTTCCGAAGAAGAAGCATCAGAAGCAAAATCTTTCGAAGAAGCAGCCGTATTCTCCATAGAATCTTTTGCAATATCGTTCATAAAATCCCACTGAGACGGATCAGCGCAATCAACTCCATGCTGACGCAACAATTGCAAAGCTTTAGCGGAATCATAAATAACATCCGCAAATTCGGAGCTGTTCGAAATATCGGCACTGTTCGAAATATCGGCAGCATAACCAGCATCACCAGAATCACCTGCATCATTACAAGGCGATTTTCCGGCAACAGCGCGCGAAATTTGAGCGCGAGCAGCACAAACCAATCCACGCGCATCCATATCTAAACCTGCAAACGGAATTGTAATCTCCGTAAAAGGCGTGCGAGAATTTTCGTTATTGTAGTAGCGCTCAGGCAAATAGTAGTACAGAAAATCGCTCGGAACGGCACTATCGCTGTATTGCGCGCTAATATACAAACTTTCAGTCGCGCGCGTAATTGCAAGCAAAAAGCTGCGCTGCTCGCCTGCAAAAACAGCAGATTTATCGTTAGAAGAAAGAAGATCTGCGGATATAAATAGAGGAGATTGCGAGGCTGAATCTAATTGCGAGGCGGAATCTAATTGCGAAGCAGAATCTAATTGCTTTTGACTCATAGCGCGCAACTTCGAATCCAAAATAATATTCGCTAAACTTTCCGCACCGAACATTGTGCTGCGCGATGCAAGATTTGGCCACACGCGCTGTTGCAAAGTCGGAATCCACACAAGCGGCCAATGCTTTCCCAAAGCCCCAGCAGGAGTAGTAAGAGTTACAGCATCCGGCGCGGGAGCAACTTTAGCTAAAGAATCCGCCTCAATTTCCATGCCGCGAACTTGAGCTATAAAATCCGCAATATTTACAACATTTTCCTGATCAAAAGTATCGTCAGGAAAATTGTTGTACGCAAATTCGGAAGAAGATTCGGAAGAAGTGTACGAAGAAACGTAATCAAAAAGCCGCATTGCAGCATCCAAGCGATCATTTGCGCGTCTGCCCTCACCATTGTGCTGCAAAGCCGCGCGCTGCCAACGCTCCGCAACATTACAAATATTCCAAGCCTCGCCAAGAGCATATTGAGCATTTAGCAAATCTGGGTGATTTTTAAAGCGCAAAGCCAAAGTTTGTACATTCTTCCACATTTTTACGAAAGCGGTAACGTGCGGATTTCGAGGTGCCATATTTTGCAATATTTGTAAAATTTGGGAAGATTCTGGGCCGTCTGGATTATCTGAAACGTCTGGGCCGTCTGGATTATCTGAAACGTCTGGGCCGTCTGGATTGTCTGTATCATCTACGCAATGTGCAACATACGCAACACAAAGCAAGTAGCAAGCATCTAAAGAAAGCGAGCGCATATCTTCACTAAAAACGCCTTCAGAATTACACTCAAAATCTCCTTCAAAATTACCCTCAATAACGCGATTATCAACTGAAATTTGCGCAGAATCAGCATTAGAACGCAACGCATTTTGCAACTTATTCCTAAAATCACACCACGTATTCATAAGATTTCGCAAAGGAATATTTTTAATTTCAGCAGAATCATCTTCGTCTTTTTTTGCATCCAAAACAGCCGAAAGCGAAGCAATAGAGCGCATTAGCGACTCAACCGAATGCAACTTAGCAGGAGAATCCGAATTGTCCTCAGCGTAAGAACCAGCGCCCATTTTGGAACCAGCGTTCATTTTGGAACCAGCGCGCATTTGAGGAATTGAAACAAGCGGACTATCCATAATATTTTGCACGCGCAAACGCACCCACGAAGCCAGATTTTTTAAGCTTCGTCCGGAATTTAACTGCTCAGCAATTCCCGAAAAACCAGAATTCGCAAACTGCGCCAACTCAATAATCGCAAATAAACCTTGCACAAACGGCTCGTCTTTTAACGGGCGAGTTACCAAGGAATATCGCACAGGAACGCCGTCTGCGCGAAGCTGCTCGCCAAAAAGACGAACGGTGGAATTATCGTGCGCAATAAGCGCCATATCGCTCCACTTGCGCTTGTTATTTACGTGAGATTGCTTCATTTGCCAAATAACAGCGTCCAATTCCTCGCGCTGAGAACGGTATAGCGCAGTATTTACGGTTCCGTCTTCGTTTATGCGTAAATATTTTTGCGAATCTTGAGAATTGTGAATATTGTTAATCTGATTTAAAGATTGTACCGGAAATGCTCCGGCAAAAGACGGCATTTTCCAAGGGCGATTAGGAGTTGCGATAGACGAATCTAGTTGAGAAGAAAGCGAAAGAGAAACGCGAGAAGCAAGCAAGTCCAGCATTGAGGAAGCTTTAGGGCGAGAATTAGTGCGATTTGCGAAAGTTGAGTCGGAAGAAGCCGAAGAAGCCTCATATTCTAGCGTTTGCTCAGCCGCATTCAAAACGTTCAAAGCCGCCGAAATCGCGTAATCCGGGTACGCTCCCCTAAACGACTGCACGGACTCATCCGGATTCGCAAGCAAAACCAAACGCGTGCCGAGACTACTCAAAGTTTCCACAAAACTTAAATCCGCCAAAGTAATATCTTGATAATCGTCAATCACAAGAAGAGCCGGAATTTCCGAATTTACAACGCTCTGCTCACCCAACTCGCGAGCCGCTTTCGCACCCTCAACCAAAAGCTTAGAAGCGTCAAGGCGGAAGGAAGACTTATAAACGTCAGCAATCATTTTCCTATACTCATTGCGAAGCGCAAAAACCAAACGCCATTGCGCGCGGCGACGCTTAACAAGTACAGTCGTTTGCAAAATATCGCCACTTTTAGCGCGCGACTGAGCTAAATCAAGGGAATTGAGAATATCTTGCTCTTTAAAATTGTTGCTAATTGCAGGATTGTCGCTAATTCCGGGTTCGTCGCTAATTCCAAGCTCACCGCTAATTCCTAGTTCATCTAAGCGCGCAAGCATATCTCGCAATTGATGCATAAAAGCGTTGCTAATGTTGGAAGAATTGGCGGAAGCGGCGGAAGCATTTAACTCGCCAGCGCAAGTCAACGGATTAACCCAAGTAGACGTACCAAAATACTCTTCAAAAAGTGAGCATACTTCGCAATCGCCATTATCTCCGCGAACAACATGATCAATATGTGCGCGCACAACATTGCGAAGAAGAGCATCCTGCTCAGCACCGTTAAGAAGCTTCGGCGAAGGCAAATTCTGCGACTTGCAATTTGCGGAAATAATACGGAAAGCAAGCGACGCCAAAGTTCCAACAGGCCTAGACTGCTCGCTTACACCAATAGAGCGAATAATAATATTGTCAATATTCGCAGCCAGCGTGCGGTTTTGAACAGCCATCGCGGTGATTTTATGCGGCCAATGCTTGTAACCAGCAATCGCGGCGCGCACAGCAAACTGCGTTTTACCAGTATTTGGCGCACCATACACAAGCAATGCGCAAGTCGCGTTTCCGGAAGAATTGCGTAAAGTGCCGTCAAATAGCGATTGTAATGCAGTATGCTCACTCATACGCTCAATTCTAGCAACGAGGCAATAGTGGAGCGATAATCAACCTTAATTTTGCAAAACAGCGCGCGCACGAGCATCCTTAAGCGCAAGAAATACGCGACCAACGCCAATAAAAATCAGCGTAAAAATAATCAACAAATACGCAACACCAATGCCCAAAGTAGTGGCGTTAAAAGTTTGCGGCGCGAAACCAAACCAGCCGGCAGGAGCGCCATAATTAAGGAAATTGTAAGGCGCGCGCATTGCGTGAACACCCCAACGCACGCCCGCAAACTCGCTAAGCAGAGCAGCATACGCAACGTAAGAAAGAGGCGGAATCGTAGCGAAATAAATGTGCGCGCGAGAAGAGCGGAAGCGGTAATCAAAAAGCACAAAATCGACGATTGCAAGAAGCGGGGCGATTGCGTGCACGCAAAGGCTGCTGCAACCGTTAGTAAGGTAAGCGCCGACGAAACCGAGCTTATTTGTAGGCGCGAGGAAGCAGAGGTAAAGCGTAAAAGTGACCGCGATGGCGATTGTCATCATGAATTTGAAAATGTACCAGGAATTGGATTTTGAGTCGAACCACGCGGTGGAAGTGGAGGTGGTTGCGGCTGGCTGCGCGGCGGAGGCGGAAGCTGGCTGCGCGGCGGAATCTACAGAAGTGCGAGCGCGCATAAACGCAACCGTATCAAGCGCAAGCGAACCTGCTAAAGCAACGCAAATCGTAAGATTAGAAAGATTCGTAAAGTAAGTGAATGTCATCCAACCTTGCCACGAAGCAGCCATCCCATAAACGGACGCGACGATGGCGATTGCGCGGATTGCTGTGCGCGTCGCGTATTCGCGCGCGGTGAGCGGAGTTTGTTGTTCGAGCATGGATTCGTTTGCCATGTTATCTCACTTTCGTAGCTTCGATTGATCTCTTATTTTTTACCATACTCATGGTTACACAATCGAAAACAAAAATCTGTAGAAGAAGTTGCAAAAATGCGGCGCGATTTTTGTAGATACATGCAAATGCTACAAATGCCGGAGGTAAAACTCCGGCAAATGTTCCACAAATTGGCCAACGCTCGCGCGGGTAACGTGCTCGCTACGAAACTCGCGTTGGAAGTCCACTGGACTTCCAACCTAAGCGAGTTTCCGCTCCGAGTTGCCTTCGCGCGCTACGCCCTAAGCGCGAAAGCAGATCGTCGCGCAGAAGAAAGTAAGTCACGAACAAAAGATATAGTCGAAGGATGGTTCGGAGTGCGCAATCGCCGCAAAATCGCGGACGGCGCTGAGATTAAATCCGTAAGGACCTGATCTAGATAATACTAGCGAAGGGAAACACTATGACAACAGACAGCAGTGCAAAAACAACTAAACGCAACGAAGCAAACGAATACTGCACAAACGCAACAACGCAAATCGACACATGCTTCTCCGCACGCGCGCGCCGCCGCATGTTCCTAAACGACGTGCGCAAATGCATCGAACGCGTGCGCACACAGCAGCCACTCACACACTGCATCACGAACGTAATCGTGCAAGACATCACCGCAAACGCGCTCCTCGCCGCCGGTGCCTCGCCAATTATGGTAACCGACCCGGAAGAAGCGCACGCACTCGCGCAAATCGCCGCCGGCGTGCTCATCAACGTCGGCACATTCCATCAGCCAGAAACTTCCGAATACATGCGCGCAGCCGTTGAAGGATGCGAAAAAGCCGATACCCCGTGGGTACTTGATCCGGTTGGAATCGGCGTGCCGGCTCTCGCACCTCGCGCGCGCTTCATTCACGAAATTATTAAGCACCACCCTACCGTAATTCGCGCAAACGCTTCCGAAATCATGGCGCTTGCCGGCAAAGAAAGCAACGGAAAAGGCGTTGACTCTCACGATAGCGTAAACGACGCGCTTCAAGCTGCTCGCGAATTGGCTAAAAAATACGGATCTGTAGTAGCAATTTCCGGCGAAAAAGATGCGATTTACGGACACGGATGCTTAGCTCGCGTAACAGGCGGCCACAAAGCTATGACCAAGGTAGTTGGAACCGGTTGCGCTTTGGGAGCGTTGGTTGCAGCATACGTTGGTGCGAATCCGGAGCGTCCGCTCGCAGCAACTGTTGCAGCGCACGTGCATGCAGCCGCCGCTGGAACTTGGGCAGCTCGCCAAACCACAGCTCCCGGCACTTTCCGCACGCTGTGGATGGACGCGCTTTCAACTCTTAGCGTAAACGACATGTTTAGTTTGACGAATATTGAGTTTACGGTGGAGCCTGTGGATTGGACGCTGTATTTGGTAACGGATCCGCGCATGGGGAACCGTCCGGAGGAAGAAGTGGCTGTGGAGGCGATTGAGGGCGGAGTTACGGTTGTGCAATTGCGCGATAAGTATTCCGACGACGCGGAGATTTCGGCCAAGGCGAAGAAGTTGCGTCACGCGCTTATTGATTCCGGCCACGGCGATGTGCCTGTGTTTATTGATGATCATGTTGATTGCGCGGCTCGGCTTGGTTTCAACTTGCACGTTGGGCAGAAGGATACGCCGTTTGTTGAGGCGCGAAAGGCGATGCCGGCTGAGTGGATGGTTGGGCTTTCTTGCGCGCGCCCGGATTTGATGGAGAAAGCTTACCGCGAGTGCAAAGAAAACGACGTTCCACTGCCGGATGTGATTGGCATTGGTGCAGCTTTTGAAACGCATACGAAAGCGCACGACGTGCCACCGCTGGGAGTTGACGGCGTAAACGAAGTTGCGAAAGTTGCGCACTCGATGGGCGTAAAAACGTTGGCAATTGGCGGAATTCACGAGAATACGGTGTTCCCTATTCGCGGCCTTGAGCTTGACGGAGTTTGCACTGTGTCGGCGCTTATGTGCGCTGAGGACGCGGGGAAAGTTGCGCGCGAGCTTAAGCGCGTGATTACTGAGTAAAGTTGCGCGCGCGTAGACTACGCGAGAGCCCTAGAGGATTTGGGAAACAAATGCCGGAAAATCTCCGGCATTTGTTGTCGTTTCAGCAGATTTAGGAAACATTTGCGGGAAAATTCCCGGCATTTGTAGCTACTTTCGCAGTTTTATGGAACATTTGCCGGAGGTTTTTCTCCGGCATTTGTTGTCGTTTCAGCAGATTTAGGAAACATTTGCGGGAAAATTCCCGGCATTTGTAGCTACTTTCGCAGTTTTATGGAACATTTGCCGGAGGTTTTTCTCCGGCATTTGTTTACGAACAGAGCTTCGATGTTCACTTAGTCTGCTGAAGGATGCGCACGGAGTGGTTTACAGGCCCATGCCCGCGCTCGCCTCCGCGCCCAACGTGCAACACGCTTCCGGCCGCAATCGCCTCGCGAATCCACGCAGTCGACCATTCAAGCGCGCGCATTAGAGTATCGTGCTCGCTTACACTCTTCCCCTCGCGCAAAGCCAGCCCAATTTTCGTAGCGAGCGCGGAAGAAAGCGAGCAGCCAGTTCCGTGAGTTGTGCTTGTCTCAACGCGCTCACTTGGCACGTGCTGCGCGTCACCATCCGGAAAAACCGCGGTATTTCCAACGTCTTCGCCAGTTAAGTGCCCACCTTTTACAATCACAACAACGCTATTTTTTGCAGCCAACTCGCGCGCCTGATCGCAAGCTTCCTCAAAGTTTTCCGCAACGCGCGATTCGCTCAAAGCCGCCAATTCCGGCACGTTTGGAGTCACAACGTCAACGCAGCTTATAAACTTGCGCATCGCATTTTCAGCGCTCGCCTCCAGCAGGCGCTTGCCGGAAGTCGATATCATCACCGGATCGAGCACGCTTACAGGCACGGGGTTATCGCGCATCCAATCGCGCATAGCATCAATGTATTCAGCGCAACCGAGCATGCCAATTTTTAGCGAGTCAACTGTAACGTCGTCGTACACGCACGAAAGTTGTGTGCGGAAAAAGCTGACCGGCGGCGTAAACACTTCGCGCACTTCGCACGTGTTTTGCGCAACCAGATTAGTTGGTATGCACATGCCGTAGCCGCCCGCCGCCATGATTGATTTGAGATCCGCCTGAATACCGGCTCCGCCTGTTGGGTCTGTGCCAGCTACGCTTAAAACGCGCGGAATAATTGGATTTGATTGATTCGAAAGCGATTGAGTATGCTGCTCGTCATGCTGCTTACTTGATACTAGCGTCATACTTTTATTATATTGCGTCACGGGCGAATATAGTTTCATGAGAAAGTATAGTTTATATTACGTTTTGTTTAACATGGCGCGAGTTTTGGTGGATTTCTCTCCTCGAACGTCCCGTCCTTCGTCGCTCTGACTGTTAGAGGCTTTTTGTGTCTGCTTTGTTCTTTAAAGAATGTTGCTTCCTCAGTCCTCTTTTAGTTCTCGTAGAGAAATCCCCCAAACTCTGCGTGTTTAATCGTTAATAACCGTGTTCTATCGCAGAGATTTTTCGATTTTTCTTCTTCGCTCGGCTTGTCAGCAGCCTTCGGCTCTGACGTCCGCCTTCGTTCAGTGCGAAAAATCTCAAATCTCTACCACACTAATATCCACACGACTGAATAACGCGCAATTAAGATGTAATATAACCTATTGCGTCGCAGGCGAATATGTTTCGCGTGTGAGTTTGGACTTACGCAAACGCTATAAGTCCAAACTCAGCCGCAAGCACGCGTCAGCGTCGAAGCCACTTGAACTTTAGCTTGAACAGCTTGCCGCTTCGAAGCGCTTCAGCAGAAGCGCCGCAGTGCTTGCTATCGGTGAGAGCGCCGAAGCCGTTGCCACTAAGCACCGAGCCAAGCCATCCGCGCCTACCAAACGCGCCGGATGCTAAGAACAGTGCAAACAGCACGCCGAACATGAAGCTGAACCATATTGCAGCCTGGCCGCCGCTGTAAGGCAGCGCAACCGGACGCACGTTTATACCTCCGAGGCGCACGTATCCAACAATCTTGCCGTGACCGTTGCTGCTAGTATAGTCTTCACTTTGGTTCCCTGAATTGTCAGCAGTGCGAACGCATACCGCGTATATGCCAGTCTTCTTGTATAGATTAAGGAAGTTTTGCATATTCTGCTGGTTGACTTTAGTAGATCCGCCGTCACCAGATTTTGTAATAACGCTTGTGCACTCGCTTTGCCAAGTCACATTACCTCCGTGCAACCTACATATTTGCACGTCGAGATTCTTGCCAACAGTACCGCGCGTATCGTAGTCGTCGTAAGCGTCTATGAGTCGTTCCTTACTATCCTCTTTCAGAATACTAGAGTCGGAATGTCCTTTCTGCTCGGCTGCAGACACAGTATTGAACGTAAAGTCAATGTTATCCACGTCAATTCCGTAAGGGTTCTCAACAGTAGTTCCCTTAAGCGACCCAACCGCTTTCACAGTTGGCGCAACGTTATCAACAGGTATTACGTATACGCGCATTGCTGCTTCGTCGGTGCTGTCTCCGGCCGCGTTGTACTTGTCTTTATCTCGTCCGCGCGTGTTGAGCAGCGTCTTATTCACCCAGCTATCACCTAGAGTCATCAGCTGAGTGCTTTGCGGATTAGCAAACACCTTATCATTCTTTGTAATATGGAACTTGTCTTTGCCTGTTTCAACAGATCCAGAACTACCCCACGCAAGCATATTGTTGAAGTTAGTTTCAACGGCACTACCATTAGTTTCGTAAGTTCTGCCTTCGCCACCAGTAATATGGTCACCGCCGCCACCGCTGTGTCCGCTACCATTCCAATTAGCAGAAGTCATGTCGATAATGTTTACGTATGACGTTAAGTGAGAAGTGTTATGCTCACTATCACCGATAGGCGCGGCGTTACCACCAGCAGCACCTCCAGCACTATTAGCGGCACCGCCAGCAGCACCAGCACCACTTCCGCCAGTATCGCCAGTATCGCCACCTTCCGGCGTATACACGTAGAAGTTGTTATCAATCATCTTGTAACCGTTTCGGCCAACAGTAACGCCGTTTTCTTGATACTCGCCATCAACCTTATCGCTACCTTTTACTTCGCGCAGTGACGGCTGGCAGTCGTACAGGTTGTACTTTTCACCGCACTCTTTCTTAAGTCTTTCGGCATTAGGTTTCAGCACAATTCCCGACTGCAGGTCGTTAAGCGTAAACGGCGCTTTAGTGCCTAGGTTGAATAGATAGAACAGCGATTTTCCGTCTGGAGACAGCTTAAATCCTGGGTCGTCTTTTCGATCATTAACGTACGGATGCTTTGGATCCCACGTCACCAAATAGTCAGATGCTTTATCTTTATCTCCATTCGTATTGTCAACGTTTTCAGGCGCACGAAGTCGAGCAAATCGCGTAATCTGCTTGATTCTAGGCAGTGGCACGAGTATGCGGCTTCGCCAACCGCGCGTCAATACGGCTACGTCTTGTATATTCCCGGCTCGGCCTCCGTAGTTATCTTCAGGGAAGTTGTTCGGCTTAGCCACATGTGGATTATGGCTAGTATCGTAGTCGTTTTCCTTGAACGTCACCATTGCTTGACCTGGGCTTAACGTTATTTCATCGTTTGACGTAGCTTCGCTATCGTTTTTAATCCAGTTTCCGCTTTCGTTTTCTTTGTGTAATTCGGTTTTGATTGCATGCTTTTCGTCGCCGCTTAGCAGCATTGGGTGCACTTGCACAATACGCCTGTGCATGGATACGCCGAAGTACACGCAGTCGGAAGGATGCTGTTCATTAAACCATGTTTCTGCAGAAACATTATCTGGCCTGCACACTTCGCTTGGTTTTTCTTTTGCTAATTCCATTGGCAGAACGTCAAGTGTGTCTTCTGAAATAGCTTCATTAACAGCACGATCTTTCGCTGCACGATCTTTCGCTGCACGATTTTTCGCTGCACGGCTCATTGATCTGCCGCTGGCAGATTTATTGCCTCCTCCACTATCATTCTTAACATCACTAGACTTATTTCCTGATTTACTTTCATTATCGTCGCCAGATGCAAGATCTACTGCACTCATTACTCCAGGCATATTAGTCCAAGGTCCTACGTCTCTACGTGTACGCGCACGCACAACGCTTCCTGGAGCTAAATATCCGCTAGTAAAGTGAATTGAACCATCATCTGCGTAATAATATACTCCGCTTCCGTCCACTTTATTGCCGCTATATTTCTCACCAAGCCACTTGATTCCTTGTTTTTGAATAAGGTCCTTATACCCATCGCATAACTGCCACCAGTCTTTGAAAACTCCATCAACCCAGCACATTGCAATTGTTTTACCAATGCTTGCGTTATTGGCTGGAGTTTCATTCGAACCATTTATACCATTTGCAGCATCTTGTTTCATCTCTGATTTTGGATGGAAGTACACTACTAGACGTTTAGATCCAGGTTCAGGCTTAACCAATACTTCATTGTTGCGAACGGATACCGTACCGTTCTCATTTTGTTTTAGCCAAGTGATGTCTTTATCCGCAGTATTTTTAGAATCACCATCGTAAGCTACCACTCTTGGCTTTTCTTGTTCTCTCCATTTTGCTCTGAAGCATCCAACTGATGTTTCAGCACTATCTTTACCAGAACTATCCGTGGTTTTAGCAATCATGGTAAACGTAGTTTGTTCTTTGTCGTTAGGATTCTTTAGGTTGGTACTTCTATAGTTTTCTATGAATTTTCTTAGCAAATGCTTATTAACTACACCATTGCTAATAAATCGCACTCTTGGACTAGAAACATTGCCATAAGCATCCCTAACATTATTTGCAACAATATCTACTTGCAAATTATTTTCCAGAACAGGGCTAGAATCTCCGTCACCATTTCCTTTATCCGTGTATTTATTAAAATCGTCATCTAATTTCAATGCATACTTTAGATACATGGTACCGTGATCACCTTTATACCAAGGCAACTTGCTATCACCATAGATACTATCGTCCAAATAAAGAAAGTCGTCACTTCTGAGTCCACAACTCATAGGATTACCATTACCATTCTTTGGCAAGCAATCACCATGAATATTCCACGGCTTACCGTTGTTGTCGTACTTCTTCGCACTAATCGTCGGCTTTTCGCCGTCCACAGGCACGAACCACACGTTAATTACGTTAGTGGTAACATCCTGTATTTCAACATTTTGATCAAAATCATTATTTCTCAGTAGCAAATCGTTCATTACTGGGCCGTTATGCACGAACAGTTGCGCGTGCATAAATGGTCGCTTGTTGAAGTATCTTTGTGCAGCATCGCCACTACTTTC
>CAMPNN010000008.1 GCA_946891915.1 uncultured Bifidobacteriaceae bacterium | reverse complement strand
TCGTAACTGCAAGCGAATAATAAAATGGCCGGGTGCATACAACGCCCGGCCATTTGTTATATTTTTACTTCAAATTAATAAATATCACTAATAAATATCACTAATAAATATCGCCAATAATATTTACTAATTTCACTTTCGCGCAACTAATCTGCGAATAAATCTTTGGATATAATAATACGATTTTCGGCAACCTGCTTTAGATGCTTTCCGTAGTTGCTTTTACCGTATTTTTCAGCAGATTCCATAAGCTGCTCGCGGTCAATCCACTGATTTTCGTAAGCGATTTCTTCAAGAACAGCAATTGGCAATCCTTGAGCTTTTTCTATAGTGCGCACGAATTCGCCTGCCTCATACAACGAATCCATTGTGCCAGTGTCTAGCCACGCGTAGCCTCTGCCGAGCGTCATTACGTTAAGTGAATCGTTTTCAAGATATATTTTGTTAAGATCAGTTATTTCTAATTCTCCGCGCGCGGAAGGTTTAACTTGCTTAGCAAATTCAGTTACTCTTGAATCGTAGAAGTATAAGCCTGTAATAGCGTAGTTTGATGCAGGGTGCTCTGGTTTTTCAACTATGCTGATGGCTTTGTGGTTCTCGTCAAATTCCACAACGCCGTAGCGTTCTGGATCGTCAACATAGTATCCGAATACCGTAGCTCCGTGTTCTACGCGTGCGGCGTGCTTTAGGATACCTCCAAGGCCGTTTCCGTAGAATATATTATCTCCAAGCACAAGAGCGCAGGAGTCGCCGTTTATGAACTTTTCTCCAATAATAAACGCTTGCGCTAATCCGTCTGGGGATGGCTGAACTTCATAGGACAAGTTGATGCCGAATTGTTTACCGTCTCCAAGTAACTTTTCGAAGTTTGGTAAATCTTTTGGCGTGGAAATCACAAGAATATCCCTAATGCCAGCCATCATAAGCACGCTAAGAGGGTAGTAGACCATTGGCTTATCGTACACAGGTAACAGCTGCTTTGATGTTACTGTAGTAAGAGGGTACAGTCGTGTGCCTGATCCGCCGGCGAGAATAATTCCTTTCATGATTCGTCCTTTACTTGTTGTGATTTTCTACGTAATTTTCGAGCAACTGCTCCCAGTCTGCTGGCTTAAAACCGGTAGCTTCTATTTTTGACAAATCTAGCGAGCAGTTGTGTGGACGAGGCGAACCGTGCGATATTCTTGCGTAGTCGTCTACAAGATTTGCCTCAATTTTGCTTGCGTCTGCTCCAATGCTAGAGAATACTTTTTCTGCAATATCATGCCATGATGTAGATTTACCTGAGCATGTAAGATTGTAGGTTCCGTATTCTGCGTTTGTGTCTAAAAGATGGAATATTCCTTTAACTAAATCGCTTGCAAAAGTGAGTCTTCCAACTTGATCTATTGGCGCTTGAACGTTTACGTTTTCGCCATTATTGCAGCGGTTTGCAAAATCAATCATTCTGGTTACAAAATTGTGTCCTTCGCCAACAATCCAGCTTGATCGAATAATGTAATGTTGCGAAACGTTTTCCACAAGAGCGTCGGCAGCGGCTTTTGTTTGACCATACACTCCGAGTGGGGAGAAGTCTTCTGTTTCTTTGTGGTATTCTTCACTTCCGTCGAAAACGTAGTCGCTAGAAATATGTATTAGCGTAATATGGTGGTCTTGCGCAATTTTTGCAAGATTTGCAACTCCCGTAACGTTGCTGCGCCATGCTTCGCGTCTTCCTTCTGGGGTTTCTGCTTTATCTACAGACGTGTATGCTGCAGTGTTAATAATTGTGCCGTATAAATCCCAGTCGTAGCTGTTGTAATCGGATTTATTTGCTATATCAAAGCTGTTTAAGTCTACGTATTCAAATCCCTCTAAATTATGCTTTTGAGCGTAGTCTTTGATTGCGCGTCCAAGTTGTCCGTTGCATCCCGTTACGAGTGTGCGTTTTGGCGCCATTGGTTTTGCGTCTTTTAGCATTGGATGGTGTAAGTCTGCTTCGCTGCGCTCGGATTCTTCGAGCGGTATTGGCCAGTTAATGTGTAATTCTGGGTCTGCTAGGTTCACAAAAGTGTATGTTTTCTTTTGTTCTAACGACCAGTGTGCATTTACTAAGTAAGTGTATGCTGTGCCGTCTTGCAGTGCTTGGAAGCTGTTGCCTACGCCTCTAGGAACGTATATTGCTTTGCTTGGGTTTAGTGTGGTTGTGTAAACTTGTCCGAAGCTTTCTCCTGGTCTTAAGTCAACCCATGCGCCGAATACTTCGCCTGTTGCGATGCTAATGTATTTATCCCATGGTTCTGCGTGTATGCCTCTGGTTACTCCGCGTTTTTCGTTGAACGAAATGTTGTTTTGCACAGGTCCAAAGTCTGGTAATCCTAGGGCAGTCATTTTGGCTCGTTGCCAGTTTTCTTTGAACCATCCTCGGTTATCTCCGTGTACCGGAAGGTCGAATACTAGCAGACCAGGAATGTTAGTTTTTGTAACGCTTAGTTCTTTTTCAAATTCCATAGCATCCTACAAATTCTTTTTATTTGTTATTAAATTCGTTTACTAAAGCAAGCAGAGCTGACTTTTATAAAGCTTACAAAGCTTACAAAGCTTACAAAGCTTACAAAGTTTATTAGTTTATGAATTTTATATCTCATAAACTAATAAAGGTGATTATCACTGTCCTTGTGCTTTATACTTCGCTTCGGTTGCGCTTTTAGCGCCTTCCCACCATGCTCGATTTTCCGTGTACCATTTGATTGTTTGCTCTAAGCCTGTTGTAAAGTCTGTGTGCTTTGGCTTCCATCCAAGCTGCGTTTGCAATTTTGTGCTGTCGATTGCGTAACGGCGATCGTGGCCTGGGCGATCTTTTACAAGGTCAAAGTCGTCTGCATCTTTGCCCATCATTTCAAGAATCATGCGCAGAACTGTTATATTATTTTTTTCACCGTTTGCACCAATCAGGTACGTGTTTCCAAGTTCTCCCTTTGTTAGGATTGTCCAAACAGCGCTGCTGTGGTCTTCTGTGTGAATCCAATCTCGCACGTTTAATCCTTGGCCGTATAGCTTTGGTCGAATACCCTCTAAAATATTTGTGATTTGTCGAGGAATAAACTTTTCAACATGCTGGTATGGTCCGTAGTTGTTTGAGCAGTTGCTGATTGTTGTGTGCAAACCGTATGTGCGGGTCCATGCGCGTACAAGCATGTCGCTTGCAGCTTTTGTGGAGCTGTATGGGCTGGATGGGTGATACGGCGTTTCTTCAGTGAACTTGGCCGGGTCGTCTAATGCCAAATCTCCGTACACTTCATCTGTGGAAATGTGATGGTAGCGTATTCCATATTTACGTACAGCTTCAAGAAGTCTAAAAGTGCCTTCAACGTTGGTTTTAAGGAATGGTTCCGGGTCTGCAATGCTGTTGTCGTTATGCGATTCTGCAGCATAATGCACAATTGCATCGTGTCCTGGAACAATCTTATCCAAAAGGTCTGCATCGCAAATATTGCCGTGCACAAAATCAACTCTGTCTTCTGGCAGTCCTGCAATATTTTCAATATTTCCGGCGTAGGTGAGTGCGTCTAATACTGTTACATGAGTTTCTGGATGATTGTTCACTACGTAGTGCACAAAGTTAGATCCTATGAATCCGCATCCGCCGGTTACGATTATGTTTTTTGGCTCAAAATTTGTAGCGTTAGTCATATTTTCCATAATATCTTGTTATCTGCCTTTCTTGGAAAGATTTTTACGCTAAGCTTTTGCGCATTACATTAAATGCTGGTTCTGTGTCGCCGTCATAAATCATGTGCGAATGTGAAAGCACAATGCAGCGAGAGCAAAGTTGCTTAATCTGATCTTCGCTGTGCGAAACAATTACCATTGTTTGCCCGCGTTTTTGCTGCTCTTTAAGCCTAGTAATGCACTTGTGTTGGAAAGCTTCATCTCCAACTGCAAGAATCTCATCAATGAGGAATATGTCCGGATCGCTGTGAACGGCCACAGAGAACGCTAATCGTAAGAACATTCCGGAAGAATAGAACTTAACTTCCGTGTCCATAAAAGGTTCTATTTCGCTAAAATCAACTATTGACTGATATTTAGCGTCTATTTCTTCTTTTGTCATTCCAAGAATTGCGCCGTTAAGATACACGTTTTCGCGGCCAGTTAAGTCGGCTGCAAAACCAGCTCCAACTTCAATCAATCCTGCGATTCTTCCACGCACGCAGACTTGGCCTTCGTCTGGTTGCATAACGCCGGAAAGCAGCTTTAACATTGTTGACTTTCCAGAACCGTTCATGCCTATGAGTCCAACGGTTTCTCCGCGTTTAATAGCAAAATTAACGTTGTCTAAAGCTGTGAAATTTTGCGTTGCGTGCCTTTTTGACGGCGGTGTCAATAAGTTTACTATCGATTCTTTAATTGAATGATTTGCACGTAGTGAAAATCGTTTGCTAACGTTGCAAACGTCTAACACAACGTCTTCTGGAAGAGTGTTGGAAAGCTTATTCATATGTAACTCCTGCGTAACTCCTAAAAGTAAATTCGCTAATCCTAAGCGGCTTAAATTTCCTGGGCGAACTTGCCTTCAAGATGTCTAAAAGTTCCTTCGCCAATGAGCAGAACTGCAAAAGCAACCAACAGGCTTTCGCAAAGTCTTAAGGACCATGCACCCGCAAATTGGAACGTGTGATCTGTGGCATTTAGCCAGAAGCCGCGGTGGAATGCTTCAACGCATATTGCAATAGGATTTGCGTAGTAGACTTCGAGTGCCCACGCTGGAACGTGAATGGCCACCATTTGCCAAGTGTAAAAGCATGGAGCTAACCACACTGCAACCATTGCAACCAAGTCTGTAATATTTTCTGCATCCCTGTAGAAAACGTTAATTGCTCCAAAGAATAATCCAAGGCCGAAAGCAAACGTGCATACGCTTACGAACCCAACTATTGCCACTATTAAGCCGGCAAAATCTGGAATCCAGCCCATACATAAAGCGCCAATAATAAGAACTATTAATTGTGGGAAAAAGTGTACTAGAGCCACGCGCAACGATGCCAGCGGGAACAATTCTCTAGGCAAATAAATTTTTTGTATTAAACCAGCGTTGGAAAGTATTGATCTGGTGCAATTAGAGAACGCTTCCACAAAGAAATTCGTGACTATTATTCCGCTAAAAAGGTACAGTGGGTAGGCTTGAATTCCGCCTCCGCGGCCAAGCCCTAGGAAAATTCCCATTGCTACGTAAAACACTATAAATTGTGTAATCGGCTTCACATACGTCCAAGCCATGCCAAGCCAAGAGCCACGGTACCTAATACGCACTTCTTTTTTTACAAGTAGGTCAAGCAAATAAAGGTATCTTGGAATGTCAATCAGGCCTTTGCTTTTACCAGGATGATAGATGGCGTCAGACTTTGCTGTCATCGTTGCCTTTCTTACGAATTTAGCGGTATTGCACACTTACAACTTTGTTATAGTTTACATTTGGGGATTGATTTGGGCTAATATCTCGCACGTGTTTTGTGTTAGGTTGCTTTTGTTTATAGCTTTACTGTGTTTGGTATGTTTGAAAGTTTTTATACGCTGCTAAACTTAAAAATTATGAGTAAGCGAATTCTTGTTACCGGTGCTGGTGGTTATATTGGTCGTCATGTTGTTAAAGCGTTGTTGGATGCTGGTGCGCAAGTAATTGCGTCCGATTTGCGTCTTGACGGCGTTGACGAGCGTGCAACGCGTATTGAAGCGAATATTTTTAGCGATGATGCTGATTTGTTCACGAAGCTTGGGTCTCCAGACGTTTGCTTGCACATGGCTTGGCGCAACGGTTTTAAGCATGCTGCAGACACGCATATGGAAGATTTATCGAACCATTATCGATTTATTCGTCTTATGCTTCAGGGTGGCCTAAAGCAGATTGCTGTTATGGGTTCAATGCACGAAGTTGGCTACTGGGAGGGCGCTATTGACGAGAACACGCCTTGCAAGCCAGCTTCCATGTATGGCATTTCTAAGAATGCTTTGCGTGAAGCTACTTTGCTTTTGGGCAAAGAGTATGATGCCACTGTTCAGTGGATTCGCGCGTACTACATTGTTGGTGACGACGCTCGCGGAAACTCCATTTTCTCTAAGCTTCTTCAGGCTGCGCAGGAGGGCAAGAAGACTTTTCCGTTTACTACTGGCAAGAACAAGTACGATTTTATTAACGTAGATGTGTTAGCTAAGCAGATTGCTGCAACCGTTTTACAAAACAAGGTAAATGGTGTTATTAATTGCTGCACGGGTGAGCCTGTTTCGTTGGCGGATCGCGTTGAGCGTTACATTCGTGAGAATAATCTCGATATTTCGCTTGAATATGGCGCATTCCCTGATAGACCATACGATTCTCCAGCAGTTTGGGGAGATAATAGCAAAATTTCCGAGATTATGAGTGATTTTCTAAAATAATTATTGAAAATTGTTAGTTTCTGGATTTTTATTGCTAGATTGTGGTTTTTAGAAAGGATTAATATTGCCTGAAACATTGCAAAACGGCAAGCGCCCATGCGTATATTTTGTTCTTCCTTGCTACAATGAGGAGCCTGTTCTTCCTCAGACTTCCAGTATTCTTTTAAGCAAAGTTACTTTTCTTATTGAAAATAAGATTATTTCGGATTCAAGCCGTATTCTTTTTGTTGACGATGGATCTAAAGATTCTACTTGGAATATTATTTGCGATTTACACAAGTCGAATCCTTCGATTTTTGGCGGAGTAAAGCTTGCGCATAATCGTGGCCATCAGAATGCTTTGCTTGCTGGCTTAACTACAGCGTATAAATCTGGTTGCGATGCTGCAATTTCCATGGATGCCGATTTGCAAGACGATATTAATGTTGTTGATGAGTTTATTGCAAAGTATGTTGAAGGCTACGAGGTTGTGTATGGCGTTCGCTCGTCTAGAAAAACCGACACGTGGTTTAAGCGCAACACTGCATTAGCTTTTTACAGTGTTTTTAAGTGGATGGGCGCAGAAACTGTGCCAAATCATGCCGATTATAGGCTTATGGGCAAGAATGCGTTGAAGGCTCTTTTGGAATACAAAGAGGTTAATCTTTTCTTGCGTGGCATAGTGCCGTCGATTGGTTTTAAGTCAACAAAAGTTGAGTATGTGCGCGGAAAGCGCGAAGCGGGTGTATCTAAGTATCCGCTTAAAAAGATGATTTCGTTTGCTATAGACGGAATTACGTCTTTTTCTACTAAGCCTTTGAGCTTCGTTACTTTTGCAGGATTTGCGTCTATTTTAGTTTCGCTATGCGTGTTTGTTTACGTAATAGTCTCTATTTTGCAAGGGAAAGCCGTTGCTGGCTGGGGTTCTGTTATGTTCTCAATGTGGTTTATTGGCGGATTGATTATGCTTTCAATCGGCATTGTGGGCGAATATATTGGCAAGATTTACATGGAATCTAAGCATCGCCCACGTTACGAGATTGAAACTACTATTTAGTAATATCTAAATACCTAACTCCTACTTAATGCTTAACTTGCACTTATTCAGAGAATTTTACGACTATATACTTGTTATCTAAAACAGTAATGCATCTATCCGAAGGCCAAGAAGGCAGATTTTGTGCGGCCTCTTCTGCACTCATATAAGCTGATTCTGATACAGGTGTTTCCATCTTAAATCCAGTAGTTGAGCGTATGAAACCACTTTTTACCCATGTGCCGTGAGTAGTTGAGAATCCAATTTCAAACATTGATCGCCCAATAAGTTCAAGCTGATTTGGCTTAAATTCACTAGGATTGTAGTTGGCTGTATGATTTCCAACGAATACTACTTTAAGCTGGTTTTCATGATTTGCTTGTATTTCTTCTATTCTTCTAACAACATCTTGAGCAATGTAATAGTCTTGGTTGTAAGTCATGTATTCCGTATAATACAAGCGGTTTACTGTAAACGACTGGCTTAATCCGATAATTGCAAGAAGAATGCACGCAATAATCGTTGTTAAGGTCTTTTTGCTCAACTGCATAATGTAATGAAGCACGTACATTGACGCAAAAGCGCCAGCAAGAGGGTAGGTTAGTTCCGTGCGTGCTATTCCAGATGTGCCAAGTATTACGCTCATCATCATAGGGCTTGCAGCTATAGCAATAGCAAAAATAATAGTAAAAGCGTTAAGTTTTTTACCAATAACTTGAACAGTGACTAATAACACTAAAGCGATTAATGCGATTGTTATAAATACGCTATGGAATATCGTTCTCCCTAGATACACGTTTCTTGCATGCGAAAGTATAGCATGAATGATTTTTAATATAGGGTCTTTACCCCAGCGCATTTGTTCTTTAATGTACGGATCAACGAAGGTGTGGTTGGCGGCTATAACAATCTTGTTCAAAATTGCATAGCATGCATAGCTTGCTATAAACACGCAAATATACGTAAAAACGTAAGTTACTATGTTCTTGAATTTGCACGCATAGTCGCCTTTAACCATTAATGCAATCATGGCTGTTCCAGCAATAAAAACAGTAGTCATTGCTAAGTAGATAGTGAAACCAAAAACTGCAAAAACAAGTGCCATTAATGCGTATGTTAAAAGAGTTTTAAGCTGCTTTCGATTTTGGTACGCGTTGTGCGTGCACATAAGCGATATGCTAACAAACATTAGCGCACAAGCTACGTCATCTCCCATAAGCAAGAATCCAAGCATTTCTGCAAGAATAGGAGCGCTTATAAACGGAATCATAAATAAAGCTGGATGGAATTTTGTGCTTGAATTATGCGCTTTGCTAAACAAATATGCCCATGTTGTTGCAGCCGCAAAAAGCGCAAGAACCATTAAGATTCCAGCTAATGAATTGTTATACCAGTATCTTCCTGTAACGTACTTAAAAGCAAGCAATCCAAAGCGTTCTAGGCGTATCCAAGAATTGTAAAGATCCTTTGAGCGCGCAATCATCTCTTCTGTGTCTATAGAAAAAGTGTTAGAAAAAGCTTTTTGACCGTATGCAATAATCAAAAAAATCGCGCTTATTGCAAGTTCAGCAACATTAGATTTGCAAAAATTAAGGAAGTCCTTAAAAGAATACGTTTTTTCTATAGTTGCTGCAGTTGCGCTAGTTGCTGCAGTTGCGCTAGTTGCTGCAGTTGCGCTAGTTGAGTTGCTTTTTTTGCCGCATTTTGCGAGTGTAGATGAATTTTGTAGTTGATTAGTATTTAATTCTTTAATACAACTAGAGACAGTTTGATTCATGCTACAACCCTTCTATGCGTTTAATCTGTAGATACTTACTGTAATTGTATTACAAGATTTTTAATACGTATTCAACAATCTAAAAACTGATTACGTTTAGTAGTACAATAGACATGATTTGTGCTATTTTACCGATTAGTGTGCAATGGAGACGATATGAATCCTGCAATTTCCATAGTGGTTCCTGCGTATAACAAAGATCCATATATTAAACAGTGCATGGATTCACTTGTTAATCAAACTCTTAAAAACATTGAGATTATTGTTGTTGACGACGCTAGTACAGATAATACTTTGCAGATTTTGCGCGATTACGAGAAAAAAGATTCTAGAGTAAAAATTATTGCTAAGACTTTGAACGGCGGATTGCATATGGCTCGTAAAACCGCTGTTCAGGCAACTAGCGGAGATTATGTTCTTTTTGTTGACGCAGACGATGAGATTGAGCTTAAAGCTTGCGAAGTTCTTTACTCGTACGTTAGTAGTCATCCAGCGGATATATTGCATTTTGGTGTTTCTATTCATCCAGAAGGCAAATCGGACGAAAATTTTGCATACAGTTACGATCAAATGTATGCGCAAACAAATGGTGATCAAGCGGGAGACAATATTATAAAATCGTCGTTCTCTAGCGATCTTCCACATTGGATGCCTTGGAATGTAATAACAGCACTTTTTAATGGCGATTTAATACGAGCTTCTTTTGAAAAAACAGTTTCTACTAGACTCACTAAAGTTGAAGACGCATACGAATACTTTGTAACAGCATCTTCTGCTAAGACTTTGAAGGACTTAACGGCGTTCCGCGCGCTTAAATATCATATTGGCAGAGGAATTTCTGGAAGATCTAAAATAAGCGTTGAAAGATTTAGCACAGAGCAGAAATATATTAAAGATGTTGTGAATGCTTTTTGCGATTTTGCTAAGGATTTTGTTGACGATTCCAACGGTGCTTTTGTTAATGATTCTTTTGACGATTCCGAGTTGAAAAGTCGCAAGCAGACCGTTAAAGAAGCTGCGCAATGGTTTAGTAATCGCGCTTTGAAAATAGTAAAAGATGAGTTCTCTACAAGACTAAAAGTTGAGGATTTTCAAGAAGCCATAAACGCTGTTATTGAAACATGGGGATTAGAGCGTGCGTGCTTGATTGTGCTCGAAGAGCTTGTAGACCTTATGAATCAGGTTGTAGAAAGCGATTGCATAATAAAACACGGTTCGGCATGTGATGTTCTTCTTAACGTTTACAGAAACATTAAACCAGATAGTTTTAATGATTCACAGAACGCAACTTATGCTGAGCAAGTAGACTTAATGTCTTTGCACATTATGCAGGTTCATCAACAAAAATATGAAGAAGAACAAAAAAGACTGCAGGTTGAGCAGCAAAAACTTTATGACGAAATGCCGGCTTATATGAAAGCAGCAAAGAAGATAAAATACTTAGTTAAATCGAAAATAAATAAGTAAAAATTACGAAAAACCGAAAAATAATCGAAAAATAACCTAGAAAACTACAATTTTAGCGAATAGTAATCAAAATTAATTAAGAAAATTGGGAGATAACATGATTTTGGAAAATCCAAAGCGCTTGGGCATTTTCTTCTTCTATGATGCGCAAGGTCACGCAGACCGTTATGTGTCTACGCTGCTTGACGGATTTAAGCCATTCTTTAACGAGCTTGCGATTGTAGTAAACGGAAAAATAGACGAGCCAAGCAAAGCAATGCTTAAAAGCTACGCAGATAAATTTATTTTGCGCGAAAACAAAGGTTTTGACGTTTGGGCGTACAAAACAGCAATGGACTCTTACGGTTGGGGCGAACTGGAAAAGTTTGACGAAATAGTGCTGTTTAACGCAACAATTATGGGTCCTGTGTACCCATTTAGCGAAATGTTTAATGCGATGAACGCAAAAGACCTTGATTTTTGGGGTATAACAAAGTTTCATAAGGTTAATGGAGATCCGTTCGGCTACAGCCCATACGGATACTTGCCAGAGCATATTCAATCGCACTTCCACGCATACAGAAAAAGCTTTATTCAATCTAAAGATTTTCAGAATTATTGGAATAATCTTCCACAAATCAACAGCTACTTTGAGTCAGTTGGATTGCATGAATCCGTGTTTACAAAGCGATTTGCAGACAAGGGTTACAAGTGGGATGTGTACGTTGATACGAGTGATTTAGAAGGCTACTCTTACGGTCCAATAACGTATGCCGCAAGGCAGATTGTGGAATATAAGCGTTGCCCTATTTTTAAGCGCAGGTCGTTCTTCCACGATTACTCCGACGTTTCTACGCAATCTGTTGGAAATCCGGCATTGGATTTATACGAGTATTTGCGGGATTACACCGATTACGACACGGATTTGATTTGGGAAAATGCTTTACGAAGCATGAATATGGCAGATTTGATGAAGAATCTTCATTTGCGATACATTTTGCCGCAAAATCAGATTGTGGAAAGCTCCTCAACAGCTGCATCTAAGCCAAAAGTTGCGTTGTGTATGCACTTGTACTACATGGATTTGCTAGATAAAAGTTTGCACTATATTCAATCCATGCCGCAAGGATGTGACGTTATTTTAACTGTAGGTTCAAAAGAAAACCAGCAAATCGTGAAACAACGCGTGAAACAACTTCCGTATAATGTGGACGTTCGCTTGATTGAAAATCGCGGTAGAGATGTGAGCGCGTTCTTAGTTGGCGGCGGTGCTGACCTTATGAAGTACGATTACGTATGCTTTGCGCACGATAAAAAAGTCACGCAATTATCTCCTCGAAGCATAGGCGACGGATTCGCGTACAAGTGTTTTGAAAATATTCTTGCAAGCGAAGAGTATGTGCAAAACGTTATAAATCTATTTGAAACGCATCCGCGTCTCGGAATGGCAATGCCAACGCCTCCAAACCACGCAGACTACTTCCCAGGATTTACATACACGTGGGGTCCAAACTTTGAAGGTACAAAGAAATTCCTAGAAAAAAAGTTAGGAATCAGCGTTCCGTTAGACGAAAATAAAGACGCTATAGCACCGCTCGGCACAATGTTCTGGTTCCGCACGAAAGCACTGCACGGGCTGTTAGATAAAAAGTGGACTTACGAAGATTTCCCAGCAGAACCGCTAAAAATAGACGGAACTTTGCTGCACTTTATAGAGCGAGCATACGGATATGTGCCGCAAGCCAACGGATATTACGACGCGTACATATTCTCGGACCATTTTGCGCGAATAGAGATGACAAATCTCGAATTCGATGTGCGAGAACTCACAAAATCCGTGAGCACACCATGGATTAAACGCAACTTGGAAGAAACTTGTAGAGAAGTAATGCGCGGAAAACGATTCCGTTACGCTGCTTTAAGAGTGTTAAGAAGCATAGCAAAACGCGTATTTTACAAGACTCTGTACATAGGTCAAAGAATTATTCACATCGGTCGTAAAGGTAAAGAAGATGAGTGATATAAGCGCAAATGCTGGTACAAGCGCAAATGTAGACGCAGACGCAAATGTAGTAGCGCCAAAACTTGCGCGCGCAAGAAAACCACGACTTTTCTACTTGGATTGGATTCGCGCAATAGCTGCGATCTTGATTGTGGTAACACACTTTAATAACCCGTATTTGGAGCCTACGCGATTCTTTGTAAATAGGCCGTTTGGAATTTACATTGGCGGATTAGGAGTATCGCTATTTTTGATTATTTCTGGCGCTGCTCTTATGTACAACTACGGGGATAGAGAAAGCCTGGATTTGCGCACGTTCTACACAAAGCGCGCAAAAACACTGTACCCAATGTTTTGGGTGGCATTTGTAGTGGCGAATATTTTACTGTTTATTCGCAATAACGGTTATATTTTTGTGCCAAGACATAAAATAACAGCAATTTTTTCGCTTTTTGGAATGGATGGTTACGCTGCTGCATTCGGCGTAGGAACTTTTTATACATTAGGTGAATGGTTCCTCGGATTCATAATACTGTTCTACATAGTGTTCCCTCTTTTAAGAGTTGGCATAAACAAAATGCCAATAGTTACAGTGTGTGTTGTGTTGGCTCTATATGTTGCAACAGTTGTGTTCTTTACTTTTTACCAGATTCCGCGAGTGCCGTCCGACATTCTTTTAACAACAAGATTGCCAGAACTAGTATTTGGCATGATTTTTGTGAAGTTTATTAAAAAAGTGCCGCACTGGATTGCAGCAGTATCTTTTGTGATTCTTGCAGCGCAACAATTAACGCACGTTTTACAAGGAAATATTGCAGTTACGATTGTTGGCATACTAGCATTCCTTCTGCTGTCCTACGTTGGCGAGATTGTTAAAAACATTAAGCCACTAACTGCGTGCACGAAGTTTGTTTCCGCATATTCGTACCCGATTTTTTTGGTTCATCACGTGTTAATAATGCAAGTGTTTACAGTAATATACCCTGTGTGGCTTAATCGCTGGCAAGCATACGGGCTGCTAATCGCAGAGTTTGCGGTGATTCTTGTGCTTTCTGTAATGCTTAAGCGTTTTACAAACTTGATTGTGGGTTTTGTGAGCAAATGTTGCGTGAAAAGTGGTAGCAATAATCGCAATGATAGCGCTGTAACTAATAGCAGCGATAATAACAGCACAAATCGCAGTTTGGACTAAAATGCGTATTGCTTCCGGAATAATCACGTACAATCCGAATCTTTCGGACGTAACAACATGCCTAAAAGCTCTGTGCAAACAAGTAGAGCGCGTAATAATCGTAGACAATGCGTCAAAAAACGTTAAAAGTTTGCAAGAAATCGTAAGCGAATACCCAAACGTTACCCTAATTAAAAACAACCAAAATATTGGTTTCGCAAAGGCTCTAACGCAAATATTTAAGTGGGCAAAATCGCAAGGTTTCAACTGGGTGCTAACACTTAACGACGATTCCGTTGTGCCAAGCAATATGATTAGCGAATACAAAAAAATCCTAGAAAACGAAGCAAATAAAGCGAATATTGCTAATCAAGCGAATCAAGTAAGTCAGGAAAATCAAGCGAATAATGCAAATCAAAAAATCGCAATCGTCTGCTCGCTTCTAAAAAACCGTTTAGACGGCACAATTTTACACAGCAAATGTCACGAAGACGAATGCATAACGTCTGGCAGCCTAACAAGCGTAGAAGCGTGGCAGAAAATCGGCGGATTTGACGAATGGCTAGAAATCGACGGAGTAGACTTTGACTTTTCAAGGCGACTTGTGCGAGCAGGGTGGAAAATCGTAGAATGCCAAAACGTTATAATGGAGCACCAAATCGGCAAAGCACGCTCAATAAACCTGATTATAAAACACCCAATAGTGTGGAATCACAACGCAAAACGCAAGTATTACATAGCGCGAAATATGCAAGTAGTGGACTACAAAATGGGAACATACTCGTACGTTAAGTCGTTGCGTGCGGTTGTGCGAGATATGATTTTCGTGGCGTTGTGGGAAAAGAATAAATTTGCGAAAATTCGCGCAATGATACGCGGATTTAAGGATGGGCAGCAAAAGATTCGTCAAATGCGCAAAGCTGGGTGCGGAGCAGTGCAGAACACGATTTTGAAAGGATAGCAATGAAAACTTACGCTAAAAACGAAAATCCGCTAGTTTCCATAATCGTGCCAGTCTACAATTCTGCAAAATATTTAAGCGGATGCGTAGATTCGATTCTTGCGCAAACTTACAAAAACATAGAGCTGATTTTAGTAGACGACGGTTCAAAAGACGACTCGGGCAAAATTTGCGACTCCTACGCAGCAGCCGACGTGCGCGTTAAAGTAATACACCAACAAAACGGCGGAATATCGCGCGCGCAAAACGCTGGACTAGATGCAGCTCGTGGCGAATTTATAGCGTTTGCAGACAACGACGACATTCTGGACTGCAAAAATATTGAAATTCTGCTCAATGCGCTTTTGCAAAGCGGGGCGGATATGAGCAAAGCAAAGTGGCAACAATTCGGGCTAAGTAGCTTAGAGCAGATTAAAAATAAGGCTGGCTTGGGTGCGGAATCTTGTGGTGCGGAAAAGCAACAAGACGCAACGAACCAAGCAAGCATGCCTCAAATAAAAATCGTAAAAAATCCTCTAAAAGCGTACCAAACCGTATTTTGCAAAATATTGCGAATAATAGGAAACAAGCTCGGCAGGAGCAGCGAAGCGCGTTACTTTAACGAAGCAAACTGGTGCAGACTGTACAAGCGAGAGGTTTGGGAAGGAGTGCGATTCCCAGAAGGAAAGTTTGCGCAGGATACTGCGATGGCAAGCGTGCTCTACTCGCGCATGAATTGCGTGGCTCACGTGGACGAAGTGCTGTACTACTGGCTGCAGCGCGCGGATTCTGTAACTCACAAAATGCGAGACGCTGGTTTTTACCACGATCACATCGACGCGGTTCGAGCAAATTGGGATTTGTGCTTAGAACACAACGTTGTGCCAGCAAGAAGCTACTACACAATGGTTGGGAACTTGCGTTACGAGCGATGCGCGCTGAAAAGTGGGGAAAGTGCGCTGAAAAGCGGGGAAAATAGCACGGTAAATGGCGACGCAGAAATCCAAAAAATATACGAAAAAAATTATGCCAAAGACGTAAAATTTGCTAAATTAGCCGTTAAAAAGCTTACTTTTTTGCAGCGCGCGCAATGTTTTACGCTGTCATGTGTGCGAAATCTTGAAAAAATAATCTACGATTACAAAATCAAAAATATGAAGTAGGCGCAAAATGAACGAAAAAAATAATGCAAAATCGCAAAAATACCCAGATTTAGTAGTTGTTGGCGCAGGATTGTTCGGCTTAACTGTAGCTCAGCAAGCAGTGGAGCACGCGGGCGCTCGCGTTGAAATTATTGACGTTCGGAATCACATTGGCGGCAACGCTTACTCGTATTTTGACGAGCGCACGGGAATCGAAATTCACAAGTACGGCGCGCATCTTTTCCACACAAGCAACAAGCGCGTGTGGGATTATGTGAACCGTTTCACAACGTTTACTAACTACGTGCATCGCGTGTACGCAACGCACGACGGCGAAGTTTACCCGCTGCCAATCAACTTGGGCACAATTAACCAGTTCTTCCACGCGCACTACACGCCAGAAGAAGCAAAGGCGCTGATTGCAAGCCAAGCGGGGGAGTTTGCTGGCAAAGATCCGCAGAATTTGAACGATAAGGGAATTAGCTTAATTGGGCGGCCGCTTTACGAAGCGTTTATTAAAAACTACACGGCAAAGCAGTGGCAAACGGATCCTTCCGAGCTTCCGGCCGGAATTATTAAGCGCTTGCCAGTGCGATTTAACTACAATAATCGCTACTTTAAAGACACTTGGGAAGGCTTGCCAACGGACGGCTACACAGCTTGGATGCAGCGCATGATTGACGATCCGCGAATTCACGTGTCGCTTGGCGTAGACTTCTTCGACGAGTCGCAGCCGTTTAATAAGCGCGCGCTGGCGGAGGCTGGAGTGCCGGTGGTTTATACGGGACCGGTTGATAGGTATTTTGACTACGCGCTTGGCGAGTTAAAGTGGCGAACCGTGGACTTTAAGGAAGTGCGTTACGAGGAGAGTGACCACTTTGGCTGCCCTGTGATGAACTATTCGGATGCGGATGTGCCGTTTACGCGCGCGATTGAGTTTAAGAACTTTAACCCGGAGCGTGAGGAGGTTGGCGGCGAGGCTGGCGAGGCTGGAGAGGCTGGAGATTCGGCTGATTTTGTGCCTGGAAAGACTGTGAAAGCTGGAGAGACTGTGGTGTGGCAGGAGTATTCGCGCGCCGCCAGCCGCGATGATGAGCCGTACTACCCGGTGAATACTGAGGCGGATAAGGCGTTGTACGCGCGCTATGCGGAGCTTGCGGCGGCTGAACCGCGCACGGTTTTCGGAGGGCGCTTGGGAACTTACAGCTATTACGATATGCATAACGTGATCGATATGGCTTTGCGTGCTTACGAATCGCAAGTGGCTCCTTTGCTTAAGTAGTTGTCTGCTTCTTACTGTGGCGCGAGTTTTGGCTGGCGTGCTTTCTGGAGTGGCTGTGTGAGATAGGAATTACTTATCTCGCAGCGCTCCGCTCTTATACCTTATTCGAACTTAGCGGTTGCATAGTTAAGTTTAGTTTTTTACTTACTTTTTTGCGGAAATAGTTATTCATCAACACGATATTACTATCGCTCCGCTTTTATATTGCTCGACAAGCAATTCCTATCTCCCACACGCAAATTCACCCACCGTTGTTTTTGGTGCGCGACGACCTGCTTTCGCGCTAAAAGCGTAGCGCGCGAAAGTAACTCGGAGCGGAAACTCGCTTAAGTTGGAAGTCCAGTGGACTTCCAACGCGAGTTTCGTAGCGAGCGCGTTACCCGCGCGAGCGTGTCTTCGCTCAGCAACGATGCTAGCGTTCTCTAAGCAATAAATACTCACCGTTAGCAGAGCAATACTGTTAAAGTTCACTAACCAGCAAATACTCACTGTTAGCAGAAGCATTACTGCAAAGCTACTGGAACATTTGCCGGAGATAGTTTCGACTGTTTCTTTACGCTCGTGTAAAGGAATTGTCGGTTTTGGGCGAGATTTCGTTATTTTCTGTACAGCGCTGTAAAGGAAAAATCGTTTTTAGGTGAGGTTTCGTTATTTTCTATACAGCGCTGTAAAGGAAAAATCGTTTTTAGGTGAGGTTTCGTTATTTTCTGTACGGCGCTGTAAAGAAATAATCGCTTTGGCGTTGTTATGGAGCATTTGCAGGAGATTTGGTCGGGGTTCGTCGCTGCGGCGCGCGCGAGTTTGCAATATCTGCGATCCGTGGTATTCTATTTAAGTTGTTTGCTTGGCGAGCGATTTGCTTGCAAGTTAGCAGTTTGGAGAATTCGCCTAGTGGTCTATGGCGCACGCTTGGAAAGCGTGTTGGTGTAACAGCCTCACGAGTTCGAATCTCGTATTCTCCGCGCTTAGGCTTCTGGCGCTGATTTAGCGTCGGGAGCTTTTTGTTTTCCAATTGTTGTACGCTGCATGCACTTACGTTACGTAATACGCGCCAACTATGTGCCGAATATTAGTTGAGCGCGCGTGCAATAATTGCTGCATGATTGCTTGTTTTGGGGATGTGAGGTGAATCTGATATGTCTAAGCTTACGTTGCAAACTGGCTCTAAAACCTTCGACACTTCAAAATCCGCCGCAAAAGCAATAGCGAGCACCCCGAATCGCCCTAATCCAGCATTCAACCACTCAACGAACGCAATACTTATCGGCATTCTGCTCACTCTTCTGGGCGGCGCATTCTGGGGCGCAAACGCAACAGTGTCGAAAATCCTCATGTCAACGTATCACGTATCTCCGTTGCAAATCGCGTGCGTCCGCCAAATCGCAGCCGGCATATTATTCAGCATCACCGCCGCAGCTTGCACACCAAAAAAGCTTACAGGAGCAATCAAATCCGGCCGCACATGGATCTCGATGGCAGTTACCGGCGTAGTTTGCGTGCTACTTACGCAAGTTTCGTACTTATGCACAATCGACTGGACTAATTCCGGCACAGCAACCGTGCTTCAAAGTCTTAATCTTCTGTTCGTGCTGGTTTATGCGTGCTTGCATACGCGCCGTGTGCCAACTATGCGCGAAACAATTGGCGTTGTGCTAGCTTTTGCAGGAACCGCTTTAATGGCTACCGGCGGTAATCTTTCGTCGCTTTCCCTGCCAATCATGGGCTTGCTTTGGGGCTTAGCGGACGCGGCTTCAACGGCGGCGCTCGCAATTATGCCGGTGAAGCTGATTGCGAAATGGGGAAATCTTACTGTAAACGGCATTACGTTTATTATTTCGGGGCTGATTATGCTTCCGTTTGTGCGTCCGTGGGCGACTATGCCGCCGCTTGATTGGCGCGCGCTTTTGCTATTTACTTTTACGGTTGTTGCCGGCACTTTTGGTGCGTACTGGCTGTTCCTTGAGGGTATTATGCGCGTGGGTTCCGTGCGAGGTACGCTTCTTGGAGCGAGCGAGCCTGTTACTGCTGCGATTACGGCCGTTCTGTTTACGGGCGCTGTTTTTTCGTGGGCAGATTTCGTTGGCTTCGGTCTTATCTTTATTATGATGATTCTGTTGTGCAAACGCACTGACTGAACTTAACTTAACCCAAGTAAATCAAATTATCTTAATAAATTAGCTTAATAAATTCGCTTAATTTAGTTAATCTAAACTAATCTAAACTATCTAATTTACTCGCTTATTAATTGCCTATTATTCGCTTAATTCAGTTGATTTTGCACATAATATAAAAGCTGTGTCCTTTCCGGCGCGGTAACTGCTAAAATAGAAACTGACTCTGTCACTGTACATGCAAATTTGCAAACGGGAAGGCAATTATGTCAACAATTCTTGAAGGCAATCCAAAAAAGCAGATGATGCTGGTCACGGGCCGCGCGTATCCGGAACTTGCTACAGAAACTGCGCAATATCTTGGTATTGATGTGCTGGAGACAACTGCCTACGATTTTGCGAATGGCGAAATGTACGTGCGCTTTACGCAGCCAGTTCGTGGAGCGGACGTTTTTGTGCTTCAAGCGCATACGAATCCTATTAACAATTGGATTATGGAACAGCTGCTTATGGTTGATTCCTTGCGTCGCGCGTCTGCTCGCAGCATTAACGTGGTTGCGCCATTCTTTGGGTATTCGCGCCAGGATAAAAAGCATCAAGGTCGCGAACCTATTACAGCTCGCCTTATGTTTGATTTGTTCCGCGCGGCAGGTGCTACGCGAATTTTGACGGTTGATATGCACGCCACGCAGGAGCAGGGCTTCTTTGACGGCCCGGTTGACCATTTAACTGCAATGCCTGTGCTGATTGACTACGTGCGAAATTCCATGAAACTAGACAACGCAACTATTGTTTCTCCGGATGCTGGCCGCATTAAAGTTTCCGAACAGTGGGCTGCAAAACTTGGCGATTTGCCTCTTGCTTTTATTCATAAAACTCGCGATATTACGCGTCCAAATCACGCTGAAGCTCACGGAATTATTGGTGATATTCAGGGGCGCGATTGCATTGTTGTTGACGATATGATTGATACTGCCGGCACAATTTGCGAGGCTGTGCGCACTTTGCGTGGGGCTGGTGCTAAGTCTGTTACTTTGGTTGCAACGCACGCTTTGCTTTCCGGTCCTGCTGTTGAGCGTTTGAAGGATGCGGATGTGCGCGAAATTATTGTGACGGATACGGTGCCTGTGCCGGAAGAAAAGCGACTTAAGAATATGACGGTGCTTTCGATTGCGCCTCTTCTTGCCGCCGGTATTCGTTCCGTGTTCCGTTCTGGATCGCTTGTGTCACTTCGCAACGCACTTCCGGAAGATATGAAGCAGCATAATATTTACGCGTAAAAGTTGAATAAAACTAAAAACTGAATAAAGCAAAATAAAGCAAAAACTGAATAAAGCAAAATAAAGCAAAAATGCAAAAATGCAAATCCGCATACGCGGTTTCACAACGGCAGGAGGCAAATATGGTCGCCAATACTACAGTTGCAGAAAATCAGGAATCGCTTTCTAAAGGCGACGCTTCTAAGGCGATTATTACCGTTGTTGGATGCGATACCGTAGGCATTATTGCCAAAGTTACGACGCACGCAGCTGAGCATAACGTAAATATTTTGAATATTTCACAGACCATTGTTGACGGATTCTTCAACATGATGATGATTGTTGACGTTTCGACTATGGACTGCGAGTTTGGCGAATTTGCGGATGGATTGGAGTCGCTCGGTGCCGAAATCGGCGTGCGTATTCGCTGCCAGCGCAGCAATATTTTCACCGCAATGCACAGAATCTAAAATTCGTAGGAATATTGCATAAAACTCGTAGAAATCTTTTTTGAAAATTCGTAGCGAAACCGTAGCGAAACCATATCAAACTCGTATCAAAACCATAGCAAAACCGTAGCAATCTAAGTAAACGTAAGGAAGTGTGCCATGCTCAACTTGATGGAAGTAAGCGAAACCAATTCGATGATTGAGCAAGAACAGCTCGACGTTCGCACAATCACAATGGGAATTAACCTGCTCGACTGTGCTTCGGAAAATTTGCAGGACGTTTGCCGCAATGTTGAGGCGAAAATCACGCGTCTTGCGAAAGACCTCGTCAAAACCGGCAACGACATTTCGCGCGATTACGGCATTCCGATTGTAAACAAGCGAATTACCGTAACGCCGATTTCGCTTGTTGGTGCGTCGTCTTGCAAAAAGCCTGAAGATTTTGTGCAAATTGCGCACGCGCTAGACAGGGCAGCGCACACGGTTGGAGTTGATTTAATCGGCGGATATTCCGCGCTTCCTGCGAAGTCGATGACTGCAGCCGACCGCATGCTTATTGAGTCGCTTCCGCAAGCTTTAAGCGAGACGGAAATTGTGTGCTCGTCTGTGAACGTTGGCTCAACTCGCACCGGAATCGACATGGATTGCGTGGAGCTGCTTGGGCGCACGGTTAAGAAGATTGCCGAGGCGACGGCTAGCAAGGATTCTTACGGATGCGTTAAGTTTGTGGCTTTTTGCAACGCTCCGGACGATAATCCGTTTATGGCAGGCGGATTCCACGGCGTTACTGAAGGCGATGCTGTGATTAACGTGGGCGTTTCCGGGCCGGGCGTAGTGTCGTGCGCGCTGGACGCGGCTCGCGGCAAGGACTTTGCTTTCCTGTGCGAAACGATTAAGCGCACGGCGTTTAAGATTACGCGAGTGGGGCAGTTGGTTGCGCAAGAGGCTTCGCGCAGGCTTGGAGTGCCGTTTGGAATTATTGATTTGTCGCTTGCGCCAACGCCTGCAGTTGGAGATTCCGTTGGCGAAGTGCTTGAGAAGATTGGTTTGGAGCAGGTTGGTGCGCCTGGCACGACTGCGGCGCTCGCAATGCTGAACGATCAGGTGAAGAAGGGCGGAATTATGGCCAGCAGCTACGTTGGCGGACTTTCCGGAGCGTTCATACCTGTTTCGGAAGATGCGAATATGATTGCGGCGGCGAAATCTGGCTGCTTGACGATTGAAAAGCTTGAAGCAATGACTTGCGTGTGCTCTGTGGGCCTCGATATGATTGCGATTCCGGGAGATACTTCCGCCGCTACGATTTCTGGAATGATTGCGGACGAATCAGCAATCGGCATGATTAATCAGAAGACTACGGCCGTGCGCATTATTCCTGTGATTGGCAAGGGCGTTGGCGAGATGGCGAACTTCGGCGGATTGATGGGGTACGCGCCGATTATGCCGGTGAATCAGACCAGTTGCGAGGCTTTCGTTACGCGCGGTGGGCGTATTCCGGCGCCTGTTCACAGCTTTAAGAACTAAGGAAGTAGCGTTCTCTTTGCGCGAGATGACAGTTTCTTTACGTGCGTGTATAGGAAATGTCGCAATTTAGCTGAAAAGCGATTGTTTCTTTACGTGCGTGTATAGGAATAATCGGAATCGTGGCGAAAAGTGACAGAAACTTTACAGTGTTGTATAGGAATAATCGGAATCGTGGCGAAAAGTGACAGAAATTTTACAGTGTTGTATAGGAATAATCGGAATCGTGGCGAAAAGTGACAGAAATTTTACAGTGTTGTATAGGAATAATCGGAATCAAGTCAAAAAGCGATTAAAACTTTACAGCCGTGTAAAGGGAATGTCGGTATTTTGCGGGAAAGCGGTTGAGACTTTACATCGGCGTAAAGGAATAATCGGAATTGATGTATGTTCAGCAAAAGGGGTACATATCACTGTTTTATGGAACATTCGCCGTGTAATTCTCCGGCAAATGTTCCATAATTACGCAAATTC
This sequence comes from uncultured Bifidobacteriaceae bacterium, assembly GCA_946891915.1. Classification (GTDB taxonomy): domain Bacteria; phylum Actinomycetota; class Actinomycetes; order Actinomycetales; family Bifidobacteriaceae; genus Bifidobacterium. Next base: position 17,344 of record CAMPNN010000008.1, on the reverse strand, counting down.
AGCTACAAATGCCGGATAATTTCCGGCAAATGTTCCATAATTGCGCAAATTCAGCTACAAATGCCGGATAATTTCCGGCAAATGTTCCAAAACAACGCTGGTGCAGCTACATTTTCCGGAGAAAAAACTCCGGCAAATGTTCCAAAATAACGCTGATATAGCTACAAATGCCGGATAATTTCCGGCAAATGTTTCACAACAACGCCAAAACGCTCGCGCGCTATGCGCTCGCTACTGAGCTTGCGTTGAAAGCACACCGTGCTTTCAACTTGAGCAAGCTCACGCTCCGAGTTGCTTTCGCGCGCGCAATGCTGCGCTCAAGCAGATCGTTGCGCTAGTAATTCCTATCTCACGCAGCCACTCCAGAAAGCACGCCATCCAAAAATCAGCAAAAACAGAAACTAATAACGCGCGAACTCTACTTAACGAATCTTACTGCACGTTTATTATCACAGGTTCACTACGCAAGCCAGGCACCCGCTTATGCACAATCCGCGCAAAATAAGTCCCACGATTCACCTTAGGCAAATCGCTATCTGCAATGCAATTATCGCCAGAAGTTGCGTTAGTATTCCAAATAATTTTCTTCTCGAAATGGTCGCCCTTAGACATTAAAAGCGGCTTCAAAGGCACATCTTTGCACACGTCAGAACGCCACACAGCCTGAGACAAGTATTCATCATTTTTGCCATCGTTATCTTTACCAGCAACTTTGCCGTTATTATCCTTAGCACCATGCGTATTTTGCGCAGCAGAGCCGCCGTCATTAATCGTCAAAACAGCGTTTATATTAGACGCGTCAATAAGGCAGGAAGTATTGCCATCGTAAACAAAACGTTCCGTAAACTCAACGCCGCCACCCATAGGAACATTCTGGGATTGCGCAGTAAGCTCAAGACGAATATCGCGCGCAGTGCAACGAGGTGTTAAACCAACTGGACGAGGATCCGGCACAGTTTTACGCGAAACATTAACTTCGTGACCAGCAAAAGCGCCGCCAATAGCAGCAAGTCCTTTGCCTAAGCTAATAACGCAAAATATTGCAATCGCAAGAATTAGCAACAGTGCCGTGCCTACTGCAATGCGGCGGCGGAGGTACATTCTGCGCCGAGCTGTGCTCATATTGTTGCGCGACGGCTTGCGTGCAGGCTTGCTTTTGAGTTTATGCGTTAAATCGCTTGCGAATTTGCTATTAAGTTTGCTTTTAATATTTTTCTTAAGATTACTAGGCAAGTCGCTTGCGAGTTTGCCAGTGAGTTTGCCAGTGAGTTTGCCAGTGAGCTTGCTATTAAGATTGCTCTTGAGATTTTTCTTAAGTGACGTCGCAAGCTTCGCGATTTTGCGCGCGGGAGTACGCATTGGCTTACGAGCTTTTATTTCGCTCACTTTTTTACGCAGCTTGCGTAGAATCCCGTCTGGCATAAACATATTAACTATTGTAATGCATCGTTTGATGAGATCACTCGCCGCCGGCAAAACCAAGCTGCCTCCACGCTTCGTAAACTGCAATAGAAGCGCAATTTGTAAGGTTCAAACTACGAAGCGACGGTCGCATTGGAAGACGCACCTGCTCTGCAACGTGCGGACCTGCCATAACATCCATCGGATCCGGAATATCTCCTGGTTCTGGGCCAAAAAGCAGAATATCGTTCGGCTTATACTCAATATCGGTGTAAAGTTTCGTAGCATTTGCAGTAAACGCAATAATTCGCGAATTCGGCATCGACTCAACTAAATTCTCAAAATTCGGATGCAAAACAACGTGAGCCATATCGTGATAATCTAAGCCAGCGCGACGCAACTTAGTATCGTGCAAATTAAAACCGAGCGGCTCAACCAAGTGCAAAATCGTGCCGGTTACAGCGCAAAGACGAATTGCGGATCCTGTATTTCCCGGAATGCGAGGGGAGTAGAAGCAAAGGTGAGGGGTGTGCGTTTCGGCGCGCGCGGCATCGTCGGCGCTGAGCATGGCGTCCATAACGCTAATTGGATTGCCGTGAGCGTCGGTTACAAGCTCGTCCGGGCCATAGTTGGATTTGCGGTACCCGTACTCGTACATTTGCTCTACGCGGCTTGCGGCTGATTTTTGTGCGTCGGTTTGCTCTTCGGTTTTTGCTTTTGCTTCTTGCGGATTCTCGCTGTTATTCATGCTATTCCTTAGCTTTTTAATATTCCTTACGTAACTTTGTAATCGTAACGTATTTAGTTTACTCGCGACTTGCACATTACTATTGTGAGCATTCATGTTTGGTGTTGCGCGAGTTTTGGGGATTTCTCTCCTCGAACGTCCCGTCCTTCGTCGCTCTGACTGTTAGAGGCTTTTTGTGTCTGCTTTGTTCTTAAATGAATGTTGCTTCCTCAGTCCTCTTTTAGTTCTCGTAGAGAAATCCCCCAAACTCTGCGTGCTTAATCTTTAATAACCGTGTTTTATCGCAGAGATTTTTCGATTTTTCTTCTTCGCTCGGCTTGTCAGCAGCCTTCGGCTCTGCGCGACGACCTGCTTTCGCGCTCAGAGCGTAGCGCGCGAAGGCAACTCGGAGCGGAAACTCGCTTAAGTTGGAAGCACAGTGTGCTTCCAACGCGAGTTTCGTAGCGAACGCGTTAATCGCGCGAGCGTGCCTTCGTTCAGTGCGAAAAATCTCAAATCTCTACCACACTAATATTAGTTCAACTGAAGTAGTGAATATTAAGCAACTAAAAAATTGCAAACGCTAGAGCGGACTCTTTTTATTGATAGGGAAGTCCGGAGTTTTTGGTAGAGTGGACAGACTGTGTAAGGTGTGTCATATAGCGGGCATGCTCATGGAACCGAAGAAGGCGCCCGCGAATCACAATATGCTTAAATAAGCACCAAATTTGCAGCGATTTTCTTTAGTTTTCAAATATTAATTATTATTAACTAGCGAGTGATAAAGGAACGTCCATTGGCTGCTGAACAAGCTATGACGAGTACCACAAAAGTCATCGCACGCGCTGACGAGCATGATATTAAGCTGCATAAAGCGTCAGATCGTGTGAATTTTGGCTCCATTTGTGAACCTATTGATGTGCCATACCTCCTCGGCGTACAAACCGACAGCTTTGATTGGTTGATCGGCTCTGAACGCTGGAAGAAGCGCGTGGCCGAAGATGAGGCAAACGGAACTCACACCGTACCTCACGTTTCCGGTCTTGACGAAGTCTTCCAAGAGATTTCCCCAATTGAGAATTTTGCTGGCACAATGAGCCTCACATTCTCCGACCCATACTTTGAAGAACCACGCCACACAGTGCTTGAGTGCAAGGAAAAGGATTACACCTATTCCGCTCCACTTTACGTGAACGCTGAGTTTGAAAACGGCGAAACCGGCGAAATTAAGAGCCAGACCGTTTTCATGGGTGATTTCCCACTGCAAACTCCACACGGCACCTTCATTATTGGCGGCACCGAGCGAGTAATCGTTTCTCAGCTTGTGCGCTCCCCAGGCGTGTACTTCGACCGTACACAAGATCGCACTTCCGACAAGGATGTTTTCGGTGCGAAGATTATCCCAAGCCGCGGCGCATGGTTGGAATTTGAGATTGACAAGCGCGACGTTTTAGGCGTGCGCGTCGACCGCAAGCGCAAGCAGTCCGCAATCGTATTCCTTATGGCAATCGGCATGACAAAAGACGAAATTGCCGACGCTTTCCAAGGATATCCTCTTGTGCTGGATGCGCTCGCAAAAGAGCCTATAGATACGCAAGATGATGCACTTACCGACTTGTATCGTAAGATTCGCCCAGCCGACACCGCAACTCCAGAAGCTGGCCGCAATCTTCTCGACTCCTTCTACTTCAACACAAAGCGCTACGATTTGGCGCGAGTCGGCCGCTACAAGATCAACCGCAAGCTCGGCCTCGAAGCCGACTACGGCGATCGCAGCTTGAACCGCGAAGATATCATCGCCACTATCAAATATTTGGTAACCTTACACGCAGGCGAAAAAACCTTCCCAGGCAAGCGCGACGGTCAAGACGTGCAGTTGCGCGTTGACGTTGACGATATTGATCATTTCGGCAACCGTCGTATTCGTCAGGTTGGCGAGCTTGTGCAGAACCAGCTTCGTACCGGCTTAAGCCGCATGGAGCGCGTTGTGCGCGAACGTATGACAACTCAGGACGCAGAAGCAATTACTCCTCAGTCCTTAATCAACATTCGCCCAGTAAACGCAACAATTAAGGAATTCTTCGGAACTTCCCAGCTCAGCCAGTTTATGGATCAAAACAATCCATTGGCAGGCGTTACGAACAAGCGTCGTCTTTCCGCACTCGGCCCTGGCGGTCTTTCTCGCGATCGCGCTTCCATGGAAGTTCGAGACGTGCACCCATCCCACTTCGGACGTATGTGCCCAATCGAATCCCCAGAAGGTCCAAACATCGGTCTTATCGGTTCTTTGGCAACCTTCGGACGAATCAACCCATTCGGCTTCATCGAAACCCCATACCGCAAGGTTATTAACGGTCACGTAACTAACGAAGTCGAATATATGACTGCAGACCGCGAAGCCGAGCACGTTATTGCTCAGGCAAACCAGGAACTCGACGAAAACGGCAACTTCGTTGGCACTCAGGCACTTGCCCGCGTGGACGAAGAAGAAGCAGTCGATGTGCCTGTGAGCACTGTTGATTACATGGACGTTTCCCCACGCCAGATGGTTTCCCTTGGCGCTTCCTTGATTCCATTCTTGGAGCACGACGAAGGCCACCGCGCATTGATGGGTACGAACATGCAGCGTCAGGCTGTGCCGCTTATTAAGTCCGAGCGACCACTTGTTGGTACCGGCTCTGAATGGCGCGCGGCAGTTGATTCTGGCGACGTAATTTTGGCAGAAAAGCCGGGCGTAGTAATCTACGTTTCTGCAGATATTATTCGCGTTATGAACGACGACGGAACCCAGTCCAGCTACAAGCTTTCCAAGTTCCAGCGTTCTAACCAAACTACTTGCTACAACCAAGTGCCGCTTATTAAAGACGGTGAGCGCGTTGAAGCTGGTACAGTTTTGGCAGACGGTCCTGCAACCGAAAAGGGCGAACTTGCGTTGGGTAAGAATTTGCTCGTTGCGTTTATGCCTTGGAATGGTTACAACTACGAGGATGCTGTGATTATTTCGCAGCGTCTTGTGCAGGACGATACGCTTTCTTCTATTCATATTGAAGAATACGAAATCGACGCTCGCGAAACGAAGCTTGGTTCCGAAGAGATTACTCGCGACTTGCCAAACGTTGGCGAAGACGCAATTGCAAATCTTGACGAGCGCGGCATTATTCGCATCGGTGCTGAAGTTGAAGCCGGCGACATTTTGGTTGGTAAGGTAACGCCTAAGGGCGAAACCGAGCTTACTCCAGAAGAGCGTTTGCTCCGCGCAATCTTCGGCGAAAAGAGCCGCGAAGTGCGCGATACTTCTTTGCGCGTGCCACACGGCGAAACCGGTACTGTGATTGCAGTTAAGGAAATCACTCGCGAAGACGCTGAAGACGACGGCGACGAGCTTCCAAACGGCGTGAACCAAATGATCCGCGTCTACATCGCTCAGCATCGTAAGATTACGCAAGGCGATAAGCTTTCCGGCCGCCACGGCAACAAGGGTGTTATTTCCCGCATTTTGCCAGAAGAAGATATGCCATTCTTGGCTGATGGTACTCCAGTTGACATCATGCTTAACCCGTTGGGCGTGCCTTCTCGAATGAACTTGGGCCAGGTGCTTGAGCTTCACTTGGGTTGGATTGCTCATGCTGGCTGGGATATTAATTTGGATCCAGATTTGGAAGCAGCTTGGAAGAAGTACGTGCCGCAGGGTGCTGAGCATGGCGATCCATGCACTCCAGTTGCAACCCCAGTATTCGACGGCGTTCGCCCAGAAACTTTGAAGGGCTTGCTTTCTACAACCCTCGCAAATCGTGACGGCGACAAGCTTGTTGGCCCAGACGGTAAGGCAACTTTGTTCGATGGCCGCACTGGCGAGCCATTCCCGAAGCCAATTTCTGTGGGCTACATGTACATTTTGAAGCTGCATCACTTGGTTGATGATAAGATTCACGCGCGTTCCACTGGTCCTTACTCCATGATTACCCAGCAGCCGTTGGGTGGTAAGGCTCAGTTCGGCGGCCAGCGCTTCGGCGAAATGGAAGTGTGGGCGCTTGAGGCTTACGGCGCTGCTTACACATTGCACGAAATGATGACCACGAAGTCTGATGACGTCGACGGCCGCGTGCGCGTGTACGGTGCTATCGTCAAGGGCGATAACCTACCACCAGCTGGCATTCCTGAATCCTTCAAGGTGTTGCTTAAGGAAATGCAGTCGCTTTCCCTTAATGTTGAGGTGCTGAACGCTGAAGGCGTTGCAATCGACATGAAGGATGAAGAGGACGACCCAGTTTCATCTTCCGACGATCTTGGCTTCAATATTGGCGCTCGACCAGATTCGTCCGCCAAGGAAGATCAGATTGCTGTTGAACCTGAATACCAGTGATTCGGTAACCGATTCAGTAACTGAATCGGCAACGAACACACTTTAAGAAATTAAGAAACGTTAGAAAACAATTTCATGAGACAGGACGATAAGAGTGCTGGACGTCAACGCATTTGACAAACTGAGGATTGGACTGGCAACCGCCGAAGATATCCGTAGCTGGAGCCACGGCGAAGTAAAGAAGCCAGAAACCATTAATTACCGTACCCTAAAGCCAGAAAAGGACGGTCTGTTCGGTGAGCAGATCTTCGGTCCAACTCGCGACTGGGAGTGCGCGTGTGGCAAGTACAAGCGCGTGCGCTTTAAGGGAATCGTGTGCGAGCGATGCGGCGTAGAAGTTACGCGCAGCCGCGTTCGCCGCGAACGCATGGGTCATATTGAGCTTGCAGCTCCGGTGACGCACATTTGGTTCTTCAAAGGTGTGCCAAGCCGTTTGGGCTACCTGCTCGACATTGCACCTAAAGATCTTGAAAAAGTAATCTACTTCGCAGCCTACATGGTTACGAAAGTCGACGAAGAGCAGCGTCATCAGGATCTTCCAGATCTGCAAGACGAATTCGATACCGAAATCGGCAACCTTCGCAAGCGTCGCGACAACGAAATCGAAGCGCGCGCAAAGAAAGTTGAAGAAGACTTGCACGAGCTGGAAGAATCTGGCGAAAACAAGGGCGCTGCCAAATCCAAGCTGCGCGCTAGTGCAGAGCGCGAAATGGCCGCAATTCGCACACGCTACGACGAGCAAATTCAGCGTTTGAACGCCGTATTTGACCGCTTCAAGGGCTTGCGTGCCGGCGATATGGAAGGCGACGTTGACTTGTGGCGCGAGATGGAAGATCGTTACGGCGACTACTTCGAAGGCTGCATGGGCGCTGAAGCTATTAAGAAGCGTTTGCAAGACTTCGATTTGAAGTCTGCCGCAGAAGAACTTCGCGCAGAAATCGACAACGGTACCGGTCAGCGCAAGGCTCGCGCTTTGAAGCGACTGAAAGTTGTAAACGCATTCTTGACTACTGGAAACAAGCCAGAAGCTATGGTTTTGGACGTAATTCCAGTAATCCCACCAGATTTGCGACCAATGGTTCAGCTTGACGGTGGACGTTTCGCAACTTCCGATTTGAACGATTTGTACCGTCGCGTAATCAACCGCAACAATCGTTTGAAGCGACTTATTGAGCTTGGCGCACCTGAAATCATGCTCAACAACGAAAAGCGCATGCTTCAGGAAGCAGTCGACTCGCTCTTCGACAACGGTCGCCGCGGACGCCCAGTAACCGGCGCATCCAACCGAGCACTGAAGTCGCTTTCCGACATGCTTAAGGGTAAGCAAGGCCGATTCCGCCAGAACTTGCTTGGTAAGCGTGTTGATTACTCAGGCCGTTCCGTAATCGTCGTTGGCCCAAGCCTTCGCATGCATCAGTGCGGTTTGCCAAAGCCAATGGCATTGGAACTGTTCAAGCCGTTCGTTATTAAGCGTTTGGTGGACCAGGGCTTCGCTCAGAACATGAAGAGCGCAAAGCGTTTGGTAGACCGCGGCGACTCCGAAGTTTGGGGCGTGCTCGAGGAAGTTATTTCCGAGCATCCTGTGCTTCTTAACCGCGCACCTACACTGCACCGCTTGGGTATTCAGGCCTTCGAGCCAATTTTGGTTGAAGGTAAAGCAATCCACCTGCCGCCACTTGCCTGCGCCGCATTTAACGCAGACTTCGATGGTGACCAGATGGCAGTGCATCTTCCACTTTCTGCAGAAGCTCAAGCTGAAGCGCGCACTTTGATGATGGCTTCCGACAATATTTTGAAGCCGGCAGACGGCCACACCGTTACAATGCCTTCTCAGGATATGATTTTGGGCCTTTACTACTTGTCTACCGTAATCGACGGAGCCAAGGGCCAGGGCCGAATCTTCTCCTCGCTTGCTGAAGCTGAAATGGCTCTCGACAAGCATGAGATCGACATGCAGGCTAAGGTGCTGATCCGCGTTCCTGCAGACTTCGTATTGCCAAGGAATTGGGAGCCTTCGGAGCTTAAGGTAGTTGACCCTGAGCCAGGCAGCCCAGACGTTGTGCGCGAAGAGCGTTTTAAGGACGGAACTGTACTTTTCGCAACTTCTTGCGGACGTATCTTGTTCAACGGAACTTTGCCGGTTGACTATCCGTTCGTAAACGAACAGGTGCCAAAGGGCGTACTTTCTAAGATCGTCGACGAAATCGCAACACGCTACTCTACAGCGCAAGTCGCAGCAACACTCGACGCTTTGAAGGATCTCGGCTTTACGCGCGCTCCTTGGTCTGGCGTAACAATGGCATTCTCCGATATTGTGCTTCCTCCAAATCGCGAGGCAATTGCGCAAGATTACGAGGATCAGGCTGCAAAAATCAACTCCCAGTACGACATGGGTCTTCTTACAGACGAAGAGCGTCGTCAAGAATTGATCAACTTGTGGACTGAATGCACCGACAAGGTTGCAGACGCAATGCGCGAAAACTTCCACGACGACAACAACGTGAACATCATGGTTCAGTCAGGCGCACGTGGTAACTGGATGCAGATTCGCCAGATTGCTGGTATGCGAGGCCTCGTGGCAAACCCTAAGGGCGAGATTATTCCTCGACCTGTTAAGTCAAACTACCGCGACGGCTTGTCCGTGTTGGAGTACTTCATCTCCCAGCACGGCGCTCGTAAGGGCTTGGCAGATACCGCACTTCGTACTGCAGAATCTGGTTACTTGACTCGTCGTCTTGTGGACGTTTCGCAGGAAGTAATCGTGCGCGAAGAAGACTGCGGCACTAAGCGCGGCCTTGTTATGAAGATTGCTGATCGCGATGAAAACGGCAATTTGACGCTTGTTAAGGCTGCTGACGGCGGCCCATACTCGCGCTTGCTTGCTGCGGATGTTGTTGATCCTGCTGACGGCACTACAGTTTTGGCAAAGTGCGGAGATGCGCTTTCTATGGACGTTTTGCGCGATTTGGTTGCGCACGGCGTTGAGGAAGTTAAGGCGCGTTCTGTGCTTACTTGCGAATCCAAGCGCGGCGTTTGCGCAAAGTGCTACGGATGGTCCTTGGCTACGAGCCGACTTGTGGATGTTGGCGAGGCTGTTGGTATTGTTGCAGCACAGTCCATTGGTGAGCCTGGTACGCAGCTTACGCTTCGTTCCTTCCACTCCGGTGGTGTTGCTTCGGCTTCCGATATTACGCAGGGTCTTCCTCGTGTTACGGAGCTTTTCGAGGCTCGTACTCCTAAGGGCGAGGCTCCAATCGCTGAGTTCCCAGGCGTTGTGAAGGTTGAGGATACCGACCACGGCCGTCAGGTGACTTTGACTCCGGACGACACTACGGTTGAGCCAATCGTTTACCCTGTGACTCGTCGTGCGCCAATGCTTGTGAAGGATGGCGACCACGTTGAGGTCGGTACGCAGTTGATTGAGGGTTCTGTGGATCCTAAGAAGATTCTGCGTATTCTTGGCCCGCGTGCAGCTCAGGTGAACATCGTGGAAGAAGTGCACAACGTGTACCGTTCTCAGGGCGTTGATATTCACGATAAGCACATTGAGGTTATTGTGCACCAGATGCTTCGCCGCATTACGGTGATTGATTCTGGCGACACGGATCTTCTTCCAGGCGAGCTTGTTGACCAAGCAAAGTTCCGCGAGGCAAACTTGGCTGCTGTGAAGAACGGCGGAAAGCCTGCTGCCGGCCGACCAGAGCTTATGGGTATTACCAAGGCTTCTTTGGCTACGGATTCTTGGCTTTCTGCGGCATCGTTCCAGGAGACTACGCGCGTGCTTACTGAGGCCGCCTTGAGCCAGAAGGAAGATGATCTTAAGGGCTTGAAGGAGAACGTGATTATCGGTAAGCTCATCCCAGCTGGTACCGGTTTGGCGCGTTACCGAAACGCTAACGTGGAGCCGGATCCTCAGGTGCGCGACTCCATTTACCCGAACTTCGGTTTGGGTGGGGCTGACGGCACGCCATCGAACTTCGGTGAGAGCGACATGGGCGACGTGGACTTCTCCAACATTGACTTCGGCGACATGAAGCTCGGCGACGACTTTAATCCGGATGACTTCCTTGATGATCAGGGCGGTCAGGGCGATTACGGTGACGAAGCTGAGTGACGCTAGTCTGATATAAAAATGGGGCTTCAAGCTTTCGGGCTTGAAGCTCCTTTTTTGTTGCTGGCGTAGCGTGCATACTGCGTTAGTGTCTCATTTTGTTTGTTTTGGGACACTGGTGCAGTACTGTTTCTGCGTTAGTGTCTGATTTTGCCTACTTTCGGACACTGGCGCAGCGTGCGTTCTGCGTTAGGGCCTGAAGATCGGCAGAATGCGACCTTCGTGCAGTACTGTTTCTGCGTTAGGGTCTCTGGTTGGCGGTTATCGGACATTGGTGCAGATTGCGTAATGCGTTATTGTCTGATGGCCTGCGTTATTCGACCTTCGTGCAGATGGCTTACTGCGTTATGGTCTCTGGTTGGCGGTTATCGGACATTCGTGCAGATTGCGTTCTGCGTTATGGTCTGAAGACCGGAATAGTGCGACATTCGTGCAGATGAGTTACTGCGTGCGTGTCGGAAGATCGGCATTATGCGACCTTCGTGCAGTCGTCGTACTGCGCGCTTGTCTTGCGTAGTATTCGTAATCTTACGTAACTGCTTATTTCCGTGCGTTCAATACCTTTTATCCACAATGCGTTAATCTTATTGCGCAAGTATTGTCAAGTCTAATAACCTCAGTCGTATGATTGAAGCAAATACTAGTACTATCGGCATGGTTTCAAACGCTGAACAAGAGCGCACATGCATTAGGCCTGTCACCAATGCGCAAAGGCAGTATCTAAAGAGGCGCGTGAAAAGCGGCACTTTTGTGCGCACTTTCCGCAATCTTTACGCGCAAACTGAGTACTGGCAGAAGCTATATACGTCAGAACGCATACGTCATGTAGCGCTTTCCTTGATGGATATTTACCCGGATTGGAAGTTTACTGTGACGAGTGGGGCAGCTTTATTAGGCTACGATGTTGTTGAAGATTATGACATGCTGTTTGTTGGTAGCAAATACGATTCACAGAATACTAATTTGCAAACGCTCCCAACGCAGATTTATATTCGCTCAAAAACTAACAGATCTACACACGATAATCCGCAATTGCATCGTATTTGCGCAACCGGAAATGAGCAAGATGCTACTAGCGACGACGTGCGTATTGTGCAGCCTAGTCGCAAGTATGACGGTCGTCTTATTACGCTTCCGCATTTAAGTGACAGGGTAAGTTATGAGATTAGGAGTCATGTTGTTGACAAGAGTACGTTGCTTCTTGATGCTGCTAACAGTTTGAGTTTTAGGGCTGCTTTGCCGATTTTTGATTCTGCTGCGCGCGATAACGTGAACTTTAACAAGGTTCTTGAGATTTGCGGGAGAAGATACGGCGGTAGTGAGGACTTTGAGGAGGTTAGCGGCGCTGGCGTTGGCGGCGTTGGTCTTAGTGGTGTAGCTAGTTTCGGCAGTAATGCGGATCCTATTTTTAGGCTGCGCCGCCTTTGCCTTTTTAAGAATGGTTTAAGCGAGAATGGTGGCGAGTCTTTCGCGCGCGGAACGATGATTGATCTTGGGTTTATGGTGCCTGAGTTGCAGCATGAGTTTGTTTCGCCGAATTCCAGGGTTAAGTATAGGTGTGATTTTTTGTGGCGGGTTTCGGGCGGCGGCCTGATTGTTGGTGAGCTTGATGGGTATGACAAGTATTTTGTTGATTCGACTAATTCTACGCATGCGAATATCAACTTTAATTCTTCGTCTGATACTCAAATGTTGCGTAATTCCTACAATCAGGCCACTATTAATCGCAATATTGATAGGCAGGCGGAGCGTGAGTCGGTGCTTTTTAGGGAGTGCGGTGTGAGTAAGATTGTTCGCTTTAATTTTGCGGATGTTGTTGGCGTTAAGAATCTTGAGCGGAAGCTTGTTGAGGCTGGTGTGCCGCGGATCATGCGCGTTGGGTGATAACGAGCGCGCAATCTGCGCGAGCATTAACTGCGAGCGTAACGTATGGTCGGCGTATTGGGAAAAATATTTAGATGATTCGGAGAGGGGGCATTGTGTCAGAAGCAAATAAAGAGATTGTTGTAATAGATGAAACTACGCTTAAAAGTAAGATTTACTATATAAGAAATCAAAAAGTTATGCTTGATTCGGATTTAGCTGAAATATACGGTTACGAAACAAAAATGTTTAATAGACAGGTTAAAAGGAATATTGAAAAATTCGATGACGATTTTATGTTCCAATTAACCGATGAGGAAGTATCTGAACTTTCAAGGTACCATTTTGGCACCTTGAACGATGGTCGAGTATCTGAATTTTAAAGTTGTAATTTTGGCACCTTGAACGATGGGCAAGTATCTGAACTTTCAAGGTCGCGTTTTGCGACCTTGAACAAAAAGCAAGGCAGAGGTAGCAATATAAAGTACAAGCCTTACGCCTTCACAGAACAGGGCATCTATATGATTAATTGGTGCAGTACTGTTTCTGCGTTAGGGCCTGAAGATTGGCGGAATGAGACTTTCGCGCAGTCGTCGCGCTGCGTGAGTGTCTCTGGTTGCTTGTTTTGACAAGGTGTGCATGTACTATTTATGCTATATATAACATAAACAGGGGGTTGGGGGAATTGTTTGATGTGATTTTTTACAGTGATAAGGATGGTGATAAGCCAGTACGTGAGTTTATTAAAAGTTTGGATGTTAAGTTGCAAGCAAAGGTGGTTTCGGATTTGCATCGTTTGGAGATGTTAGGAAGTGACGCAAGGGAGCCGCTTAGTAAGCATGTTGGCAACCATATTTTTGAACTTCGCACTATTTTAGGTAGCAACATAGTGCGTATTTTATACTTTTTTGATGCAAATAAGATTATTGTTGCCACCAACGGATTTGTTAAAAAGCAGCAGAAAACTCCGCGTAGTGAAATATTAGTAGCTATGCAGAGAAGGGCTGAATATTTTAATAGAAAGATAGGCTTGTGATGAAAAGGCAAGAGTTGCAGGAAAAGCAGGAGTTGCAGGGAACGCAAGTAGGGCAGGGAAAACGAATGAATGATTTGCATGAACTCACGGACGAGCTTATTAAGGATCCTAAATTCAAGAAAGAGTATGATGCGCTTCAGCCGGAAAGAGACTTGACTATGTCGCTTGTGATGGCGAGGAAGAAGGCTGGTTTGACTCAGGCTGAGCTGTCGGAGAAGACGGGTATAAGTCAGTCGGATATTAGCAGGTTGGAAAATGGTTCGAGGAATCCGACTATTGCGCTTTTGAATCGTATTGCAAATGCTCTGAATGCGACTTGCAGGATTGAGTTTGTGCCGAATACGCGCTGACCTGCTTGAGCGCTGCGTTCGCGCGCTGCGGTTTGTGGCGACATTGGTGCAGATGGCGCTCGCGCGGGTAACGCGCTCGCTTACGAAACTCGCTTAAGTTGGAAGTCCAGTGGACTTCCAACTTAAGCGAGTTTCCGCTCCGAGTTGCCTTCGCGTGCTGCGCTTTAAGCGCGAAGGCAGGTCGTCGCGCTGCGTTAGGGTCTCTGGTTGGTGATTATAGGACATTGGTGCAGTACTGTTTCTGCGCGCGGGTCTGAAGACCGGCGTTATTCGACCGTCGTGCAGATGACGTACTGCGTTAGAGCCTTTGGTTGGTGATTATCGGACATTGGTGCAGATGGCGTTCTGTGTTAGGGTCGGAAGATTGACGTAGTGTGACCTTCGTGCAGTTTGCGTTCAGCGCGCGTGTCTCTGGTTGGAAGCACAGAGCGACTACACGTTACCTATATTCTTCTTATTCGCGTGAAATCTAAAGTTGTATCAGCATAAAGGCTTTCATTGTTTGATATATATTCGCTGAGCAACTTCACAACTTTTGGCGCGTCGCGAACGACCGAAGTATACAGCAATTCCATGTCTATGCCTTCATAATCGTGAACAATGCAGTCACGCATTCCCGCAACATTTTTCCACTCTACTTCGCCCATTGCTTCACGGAAATGTTGCGAAAGTTTCTTCACATGCTCGCCGGCTTGTTCTACTGCATGCGCTGCAGCGTACTGTTTTTCCTCATTTGCTTCGAATTCGCTCAAAGTCATGTTGTTTATGAAATTTGTTGCTTTTTGCAAATACATGCGTATTTTGATTGCGTGGACCATGTCGTTTTGAGGGCTTATTGTGCTCATTTTTTACCTTATTATTGTGCGCCAAATTATGTGTCAAATTATGTGTCAAATTATGTGCCAAATTCCGCGTCGAATCTCGCACTAAATGATTTTGTAGATTGGCTGTTTGTTGATTGCTGTAATGAACGCTTTTCTTTGCAACTCCAGATCTCCGTCATCGCAAAGTGGTTTCGTTACGTAATCTTTGTTTACAAGGTCCACTTTTCTTCCTAAACATTCGGACAGAGCTAGGCGTAATTCTTGCTTTTTTCTCGCTTCTTCAATAGTCGATTGAGGTGACTGCAGGTTTGAATCGTTGCGAATTTGGTAAATGAAGTCAACGTCCGAATCGCGGTTTGCTGCGTTTCGCGCGACCGAGCCAAAAAGGTATAGCTCGTCTACGCCTAATTTGCGCGCTATTTTTTCGCACAGATTTTTGACCGCTATTGGCGTTAGTTCAGATGCGTTGGCGGCAAGCGAATTAGAAGATGCAATATTATTTGCCATTCTGCTTCCTCCTCGTATTGCTTATGTGCGCAGCATCCTGCGTATGTTTTGCATTTTTGCGTATGCTTTGTGATGTTGTCTTAACTGAAATTTTATACCATAATGCGCAATTAATCACACCTTATTAATAGACGACCTGCTCAAGCGCTGCGATTTAACATGTGAGTTACCCAGCGTTTGTGGACTTGGGTGGGGTGTAGGTCCACAATTGTGCGCGCCACCGCTTTTTCGTTACTGGTGCAGATTGCACACTGCGTTAGTAACGTATAACAGCGTTTTTTCGTTACTAGTGCAGTATGGTTTCTGCGTTAGTAACGTATAATGCCGATTATTCGTTACTAGTGCAGATGAGTTACTGCGCGAGTAACGTATAGGGGCATTTTTTTTACTCACGCAGTCGGCTTACTGCATGAGTAACACATGAATCGTACTACAACACCTTTTAACCACAATGTTATAAATTTATTGTCTATTCATCGTATTCTCAAATAACTTCAGTAGTATGCCTAAAACTAACAACGAAATGATACGTATGATAAGAGACGCTGAAATAGAGCATAGATGCATCCTACCTATTAATTCAGCTCAAAAACTAATAAATCTACGCACGATGTTGTTTATTTGTTGCTGGCGCAGTTGATTTAAAAAAGTTACGCAGTACGTGACGGATTAGTAAAGATATTTAGATAATGTTGGAGGTTTATTTCATGGCAGAAGAAAACAGAGAAATTGTAGTGATAGATGAAACTACAGTGAAAAGTAAGATTTACTATATAAGAAATCAAAAGGTTATGCTTGATTTTGAACTTGCTGAAATATATGGATATGAAACAAAAACATTTAATCAGCAAGTAAAGAATAACATAGAAAAATTTGATGAAGATTTTAGATTTCAACTTACAAAAGATGAATGGGAATTTTTGAGGTCAAAAATTTTGACCTCAAAATCAGATGAAGGTTCAGGTGGTAGAAGATATATGCCTTATGCCTTCACAGAACAGGGCATCTATATGCTTATGACTGTATTAAGGGGAGAGCTGGCAATTAAACAGAGCAAAGCTTTAATACGAATGTTTAAGCAGATGAAAGACTTCATTGTTGAAAATAGAGACTTTCTTAGCTCAAAAGAAATGTCGCAACTGTTATTGCAAACAAGTCAAAATACGAATGACATAATGCAGCATTCAAAAGAAATAGCAAATATAAACGATAAAATTAGCACCTTTGCAACAAAAGAAGATTTGAAAAAGGTAATGGATAATTTTATAGATCCGGACACTTACAAGCATTTTCTTTTGCTGAATGGAGATAAGATAGAAGCGGATGTTGCCTATACAAAAATATATAAGTCAGCAAAGAAAAGCATTTATGTTATCGACAACTATATTGGGCTTAAAACATTGGAACTTTTAAGGGCTGCAAGAGATAACACGCAAATCATAATTTTTAGCGATAATGTGAGAAATAAAGATATGCTTACAAAAAATATTTTAGATGATTTTAGAAAAGACTATCCTAATATAGACCTGAATCTGAAGGTATCCGATAAAAAATACCACGATAGATATATTGCACTAGACTTTGGGGCGGAAAATGAGGCCTTTTATCTTTGTGGAGCATCATCAAAGGATGCGGGAAATAAAATATCAAGTATTACTCAAATAGAAGAATCATCTAAGGATATGTATCATACAATGTTTGCTGGAATGTTAAACAATAAGAATTTGAAAATTTAATACACAAAGAGCAAAGTAGATAGTTGTATGAACTTTAAAAGGCGGTAGAAGAGAAAATCTATCGTATTTTTAATTACTGCAAATTAGAAAGCGCGTGTTTTCTGCGTTAGTGTCCGATCGCTTATGGTGTGCTTATGTAGTAAAAAATATTGATTTTGGGGTAAATTACGGTAATAAAAATTGCCGATTTTGGGAAGAAAGGCGGAATTACAATGGTTTACGAAGGTGTCAACTAGATTTTCGCAATTTTCGATACTGTCCCAGCGTTTTTCAAGTCTCTACTTACCATTCAAGCAGGTCGTCGCGCACACAAACCACAACCTAGTTTCTAAATCACAGCCGCACGGCTCTGCCCTGCCTTCGTCAATAGAGACGAAGGCAGACCTCGCTTGCGTTGAAAGCACACTGTGCTTTCAACCCTAAGCA
>CAMPNN010000007.1 GCA_946891915.1 uncultured Bifidobacteriaceae bacterium | reverse complement strand
TCTATTTTAAGAATATTCATCAGCTTAGCTTTACACACTTTTTGGCCTATAACCCAAACGCGCGGCTACTCTACTAAGCTAGTGACTAATTTTGTAGATGCTATATTAGCGCCACCACATGGTCATTAGGAATCCCGCCATAACAAACACGAGAGCAATAACCAAATTCCATGGGCCAATTCCAGGAATTGGAAGCATCGGGTTAAGGTAGTACACTACAGCCCAGAAAAGGCCAATAACCATAAGAGCGCAGAACAGCGGCACAAACCATGATGCGTTAGCTTTAGTGCCCTTAATACTGTCTTCAACACGTCGCCTATTTTCTTCTTGGCGCTGCATCATCTTTTGAATTTGCGGAGAAAGTGTTGCCTTATCCGCAGTTGCATTCAATACAGCCTCAACTTCGTCCATAGGAACGCCATAAGTATTCTCAGAAGTTTCGCTCTTCTTTGCAGCGTCGTCAGCTGCAGTCGTGTGCAATTTTTCATCAGCCATAACTGTAACTCTCCAATCAATCGGCTACACGCTATAATAGTGGTTACACGCGAACGCATAAAGATTGAGGGAAAATTATGGTGAAAAAAACAGGAAAACATAAAGCTCAACACTCTTTGTTGAGTAGTTTTGCTGTTGCTGTTGCCATTTTTCTTACTGGATACTTGTTTGTTACTAATTTGCGCGTGAACAGAACTTCTTTCGTAACTTCCAACACAAGTCAAATGGTTGAGCGAAATTCCCAGCGCACAAAATCTTTGAGAGAAGATATTAAAGATTTAGATTCAAGAATTAGCTTACTTAATAAAACTCTTGTAAACAGTAGTAACGAGAATAAAATATCTTCAGATACTGGCAGTAGTACTGTGCTTCCAAAGCTTGAAGGACCGGGGATTGTAGTTACGCTTAACGACTCACCTTTGTGGAAGGGTGCTGTAAATGGTTCTGGAACTTCCGGAAACATTAACGATTATGTTATTCACCAGCAGGATATTGAATCAGTAGTAAATGCTTTGTGGCGCGGAGGCGCAGAAGCAATGACTATACAAGACCAACGAGTGCTTTTTAATTCTGCAGTGATTTGTATTGGAAACGTTCTTATGCTTCAAGGTCATCAGTACTCGCCACCGTATAAAATATCTGCTATTGGTCCGACGGATGACATGGTTGATGCGCTAAATAATTCACCAGCCATACGAACATATAAGGAATATGTGAGCTCGTTTGGTTTAGGCTGGAAGGTGGAAAGAAAGGAAAATTTGCGATTTCCTGAAGCATCCGCATTGTTGCAACCATTACAATATGCAACTGTACCTAAAAACTGAGTAAATAGTATTGTGTCGCAAGACCTTCATACGTCGATAAAGGAGTAACGTATTATGAGATCTGCTCACGCGCAGCAAACTTATACGAGGAGCAAAGGCTCTAGCTTCTGTTGGCAAATTGCTGGAGTGATAGGCGAGATTTTAATATCTTTCGCAATTGTTTGCGCACTATATATCGCATGGCAAATGTGGTGGACAGGTGCTCAGGTTGAACATAATCAGGTAGCAACGCGTCAAGAAACTTCTTGGCAAAATCCTAAAACTGGCAATAATGCAAAAATTGCCATGCCTCAAAACAGTGAACCACCAAAAGCCGATAAACCTACGAATGATGGTCTTATTGCGCGCTTGTATATTCCAAGATTCGGAAACCAGTGGGAACGCAATGTTATTGAAGGTATTACGCCGTATATTTTAAGCAAGCGTGGCTTGGGTCACTATACAGAAACGCAAATGCCGGGCGAAATGGGTAATTTTGCTGTAGCAGGGCACCGTAATGGTTATGGCCAGCCTTTGGGCGATGTAGATTTGCTTAAACCTGGCGATCCTATAGTTGTAAGAACTAAAGATTACTGGTTTGTATACAAATACACTTCTTATAAGATTGTTACGCCAGAACATATTGAAGTAATTGCTCCTAATCCGGATCATCCTAAAGAAAAGCCAGTTAAGCGAATGCTGACGCTTACTACTTGCGAGCCTAAGTACACGGCTGCAACTCATCGTTGGATTAGTTACGCTGAATTCTCCTACTGGGCGAAGATTAGCGATGGTATTCCAAAAGAGCTTTCTACTATTGATGAGCAAGGCAAAGTTAAGTTCATTAATAATGAGCAGCAGTCGTTGGTTTCGCACCTTTCTTCATTGACTCCAGTTATGGCTATTGTTGCCGCTCTTTACATTATTATTTTTGCGGCCGGCGCTATTGCTTGGCAGTGGCCAGAACTTCGCGCAATTCATGCTGGAATAAAAAGTAGGCCTGACGCAAGTATTTTTGGCTTCATTCTTCGCTTACAACCTGGAGTTGCACCAATACGTTGGATTCTTGCGCTTCTGATTTATTTCTTCATAATATTGGCTTTGTTCCAGTGGGTCTTCCCGTGGGGAGCGGCAACAATTCCGCTTTTGCAACAAATGTCAAATTACACAACAACAGTCTAATCATATTGACAATTCAATTACGCGGATTTTACTACAATTAAATCCGCTGAAAATAACAGTATGAAGAAGAGGATGACTTACTTTTAAGTCATCCTCTTACTATATGCGAACAATATGCTTAGAACATACAGAAATGCCTCTTAAACTTAAGCACTTAAGAACCATTAGGGAAAACGTAAGCGCATATATAAAAACTGCTTGCGCCGCCAATAAAGCAACGCAAGCAGCATGTTTACTAAACCTCTAAGCAATTACTTTTGAGTATCCGCATCCGTAGGGTTAGTAGTAGTATTAGCGTCCGGAGTTTGTGTAGAAGGAGTAGTTGGATTTGTATTAGCAGGACGCGCAACTAAGGTAATTGCAGCGCCTTTATCTACCTTTGATCCAGCTTCTTCAGACATACTCGTTACAATGTCGTCATCCTTAGCAATAGAATCTGAAACTACTCTAAATCCTTTTGCTTCAAGTATTTTCTTAGCCTGCTTGAACGTTACGGTACCAAGATCAATGCGTGGAACTTCAACCTTCGGAGCACCTTGTGACACATACACAGTAATGGAACTATGCGGTTTAACAGACGTTCCGGAAGTAGGATTCAGGCGTGTTACAGAATCTTCAGGAACACTATCCGAATCTTCTTTAACAATATCTGCATTAAAGCCGAGATTTTGAAGCTGGGTAACTACAATATCTTTATTCTGACCAACCAGACCATCAGGAATTTTAGTTAAGCCTGAAGAAATATACAAAGTAATTAACGTTCCCTTATCCGCAACAGAATCAGCATCCGGATCGGTGCGAGTTATATGATCCTTCTTGACTTTAACACTGTCTTCTACGCGAACGTTAGATATCTTAAATCCAGCATGTTCCAGAATCTTGCGAGCAGCATCCTGCGTTTTACCGCTTACATCTGGGACTCTTGTTGACTGAGGTCCTACAGAGAACCACACTTTAACCTTCGTTCCAGCAGCAACATGCTCACCGCCGCGTGGAGATTGCTTTGTAAAAGTACCTTCCGGTTGCGAAGAAGTATCATCTTCTCGAATATCTGGAATTAAGTTCAAAGCTCTTAATTTTTCACGAGCAGCATCCTGAGTTGTAGTTTCCATGAATGTTGGAACTACCACAGTACCAGCCATACGACTACGATTAAGCATGAATGCTACGCCCGCAAGAACCAAAATTGCAACCAAAGCTCCAATAATAGAGCTAATTACAACACGCTTTCTACGCTTCGCCTGCATTGTTGCGCGCTGTGCAGCGCGAGTACTAGGAGCAAAAGCTGCAGCGTTCTCTGTATCAACTTGACCAGTAATTGGATTGAAGGATTGCGTAGTGGCATTGTCTGTAGAATTAATTGCCATTGTTGCAGCAGTCTGCTCAGCTTGTTTGCGAGCCTTCATATTTGCCAAATCAGTCAAAGGATTAAATGCTGCAGCAACAGGCACTCCACCATTCATAAAAGCTAAAATGTCGTTTTTAAATTCTGAAGCCGTAGCATAACGATTTTGACGATCTTTAGCCATTGCTTTTGCGCAAATTTTATCCCACATAATTGGCATACCAGGAACAAGCGTGCTCAACGGAGTAGCTACTTCCGACACATGCTGATACGCAATAGCTACAGCAGAATCACCAATAAATGGCGGGCGACCAGTTAGCATTTCATATAACACGCAACCGGCGGAATATAAATCAGATCGCATGTCTACTTGTTCACCACGAGCTTGCTCTGGCGACAAGTATTGTGCTGTGCCAACAACACCTTGAGATTGTGTCATGGTTGTAGCAGAATCATCGAGCGCACGCGCAATGCCGAAATCCATCACCTTAACCATGCCTTGCTCAGAAATCATAATATTTCCAGGCTTAATATCTCGGTGAATAATTCCCATGCGATGCGAATATTCCAAAGCGTTCAATACGCCAATCATAATCTGCTCAGCATCGCGCTGGCTTAAAGCTCCGTTCATCTTAAGAATATCGCGCAAAGTTTTACCTTTAATATATTCCATTACAAGATACGGAAGACGCTCTTCTAAACCATTTTCAGTCGTAACTGATTCTTCTCCAGAATCGTAAATATTAACGATATTTGGATTGTTCATTTGCGCAATTGCGTGAGCTTCCCTTCTAAATCGCGAAAGGAAAATCTCGTCATTGGCTAAATCAGAACGCATAATTTTCACAGCAACAGTACGACCTAAGCGCTTATCCACTGCAACACGCACTTCTGCCATGCCGCCGCGGCCAATAAGTTCTCCTAATTCATATCGACCATTCGCTAATGAAGTGGGCATTGTGGTATTCATTGCTGCTCCTTGCGATTATTGGTATTAAAAATATTAATTATATTAACTTGGTTTTGTGGCAAACTCTTTATACATCGCGTATGCCGTAAATTCGTAGAACTTGAGTTCGTCGTATTATTGAATGCTGTTTCTTGATCAAGCAACCTGCGTTCAATACGAGATAATACTCTTGACACAACTAAAGCATCTTTTGGACGATTCTTTGGATCCTTCGCAAGCATAGACATAATAAATTGTCTTAATTGCAAATCAATAGTATCCGGCAAAGGTGGCACAGGATCATTAACATGAGCTGCAGCAATATCAACCGGAGTTGCACCCGTAAAAGGCCTATGACCGCACAACCCTTCGTAAGCTACAACTCCTAGCGAGTAGATGTCTGATTGTGCGGTAGCTTGTTCTCCTTGTGCTTGTTCTGGGGAAATATATTGAGCGGTACCAACAACCATTCCATCCTGCGTAATCTGTTCCTGATCGCTTGAATAAGATACGCCAAAATCAGTAATCTTCACATTACCGGTTTCAGAAACCATGATATTTGCAGGTTTCACATCCCTGTGAATAACTCCGTGAGAGTGTGCTACAAAAAGACCACGCGCTGTTTGAATAAGAATAGGCAAAAGGCGAGTTGGTTCAATAACTTTATCTTTATGGTATAAATCAGCTAACGACTTACTAGGCACATATTCCATAATTAGGAACCCAATACCATCGTGCTCATAGTAGTCAAATAAGGCTGCAATATTAGGGTGCGCAAGGTTCGCTGAATTGTGGGCTTCGGCGCGAAGACGACGTAATTTTGCTTCTACATTTACAGTATCTGTACGAAGAGCCTTAATAGCGACAATTCTCCCAAGCTGAATATCAAAGCCTTTCCAGACTTCACCCATACCGCCTTGAGCAAGGCGTCGATCAAGTCGATACCGATGATGAACTAACTGTCCTTCAACGAGTTTCATTTTGTAAGCGCCTCCTTCATCACTTGTCGCATAATTGGACCAGCCGCATAGCTTCCAAATAAACTTGTGTTATGCACAACTACCGCTATAGCTATTTTAGGATCTTCTGCTGGAGCAAATCCAATAACCCAACCATTTGCTGATTGATTATGTAAGCCGATTTGTGCAGTGCCAGTTTTTGCAGCAACATGTATATTTGGCAAAGAAAGATTTGGATTTTCTTTTACTACAACAGCTTGCATCATTGAAGATAGTTTAGCTGCACTATCGCCGCTCATAACTTGATTCATAATTGTTGGTTTTGTTTGTGACAATACTGATAAATCACTTGATCTTACACAATCAACAATCGTAGGTTTCATAAGCACACCATTATTTGCAATAGCAGCAGCAACCATAGCATTCTGCAAAGGTGTGACTTTTACGTCGCCCTGACCGATAGATTCCAGAGCAAGCTTATCCGGAGTTGGGTTAAGAGATAGTGTTGAACTTACAGAACGCACTGGAAAACCGGTAGAATCAGAGCCGTCAACGGTTAGAGAATCTAAGAATCCAAACTTTTTTGCTTGCTTTATTATTGCTTCGTATCCCAACGAATTACCCAGTTGAGCAAAAGCTGTATTTGAAGAATACGCAAGAGCATCTTCAAACGAAATCTTACCGTCTTTTCCGTTAGCTTGATATCCAACATTTGTTAATGAAACATTAGTCCCAGGAAGTGTATAACTTGATCCTGCCGGAATTAAAGTATCTGGCTGATATTTTCCAGACTCTAACGCAGCTGCAGCAACAATGGTCTTAAATGTAGATCCAGGCGCATAAAGTTCAGAAACTGAGCGATTAAGCATTGGATTAGATATATCAGAAGTTATTTGCTCATAAGCTTTATTTACTTCACCAATATTGTGCATGGCGAGAATATTGGGATCATAACTTGGAGTGCTAACCATAGCACGAATTCTGCCAGTTTTTGGCTCTATTGCAACCAAAGCTGCATCTTTACCTTTTAACAAATTAAAAGCAAGATTTTGCAGTTTTGAATCAATGGATGTTTCAATAGAAGCTCCACGATTTGTTGCTCCAGTAAATAATGAGCGGAATTTCTGCCAGAATAATGCGTCAGATTCGCCGCTTAATAAGCTATTTCTTGAAGCTTCAATACCACGATCCGCACGCTGACTAATGGAAAAATATCCAGTAACTGGAGCATACACAGGACCGTTTAAGTATTTACGTTGATACACAAAAGCATCTTTAGATGTATCAGATTTTGCTATAACAGCACCATCCGAAGTGAGTATTGCTCCACGAGGCGCACCAAACTCATGATATAAAGCCCTACGATTACGAGGATCAGCATTCAAAGCATTAGCATTAATAGAAGTAATAACAGTGCTTGAAATACCAAGAACTACAAAAAGAATTACGACAGCAATAAATAGTTCTTTCAAACTTTTATTCATTACTATCACCTCGCTTCAATGAAGAAACGTCGGCTACCTCGCTCATATTACTAACTTCTTTGTAGCTATTGTTATTAGTTTCATTATAGTCTTCTGGCACAGCACGAGCTCTCTCTTGCAATTCTCTTTCACGCAATGCTGCCAACGCCTCATACTGGAATGATTCAGAAACAGTTGATGTTTCAGGCTTATTTGCAGAGTGAGAAATAACAATAAGTAGAGCTGCAAGTAAGTAGTTTGCCACTAAAGAAGAACCTCCAGCAGCCATGTATGGCATAGTTAAACCAGTTAATGGAATAACTAATGTAATTCCGCCAACAACTGTAAATACTTGGAATGCCATGGTAAAAACAAGTCCAGATGCCAATAATTTTCCAAAGCCATCCTTAATTTTCATGGCAGTAATCATTCCGGAAGTAATAATAATTAAGTACAACACTAAAACGGCGAGAAGCCCAGTAAGACCAAGTTCTTCACCAATAGAAGCATAAATAAAGTCAGAATTTGCAAGTGGCGTTAGAGAAGGATGCCCCTGTCCTAAACCTGTTCCAGTAGTTCCGCCGGCAGCTAGTCCAAACAATCCGGACACAATCTGCGCTGATCCTCCAGGAAAACGGTTATACACAGCATTATCAAATGGGTGAAGCCACGCATCCACACGATACTGCACATGTGCGAATAACCTCACTGCCAGCAAACATCCTGCAACAAAAGCAACCGCACCAACAGCCAGCCAGCCTCTTCTTCCTGTTGCCACATACAACATAGACACAAACATTGCAAAGAACATAAGTGACGTTCCAAGATCATGTTGTACTACTAAAACGCCCATTGAAACAGCCCAAACAAGCGCAATAGGTCCCATATCTTGCAAACGTGGAAGGTGAACACCTAAAACTTTATTTCCACCAACAGCAAGTCTGTCCCTATGATTGAACAAATATGCCGCGAAGAAGAATGCTAAGAAAAGCTTTGCAAATTCACCAGGCTGTACAGTATGACTTCCAAAACCAATCCAAATTCTTGCGCCTCCTATTTCCTTACCTAATCCTGGAATCATAGGAGAAAGAAGCAAAAGTAAACCAATTATCATGCTAACGTATGAAAAACGTCTCAATATTCGATAATCACTAAGCGCTATAACGAAAATAATAGATAAAACAAGAGCCGCACAAACCCATATCAACTGCTTCATAGCAATGTTGGTATTATTTTGTCTATCAATTCTTGCAATCATCACTGTGCCAATGGCTGTTAAAAGCATAATGCACGGCAAAATAGCTTGACTTGCATAAGGCTTTTTAACGAGAAGAACTCCCCAAAAAACTAAGAACAATGCCATAACAACAATTAGCATTACAAGATAGTTAAATGACATGTACCCATCTATGCGAAAGAACATTTGTAAAAATGCCATCGCAGAAAGGAATATTGCAAAAATAAGTAATGCAATTTGACGCAGGCGCGTAGCGATTAAATTCATGAGGTTTTACCCCCCTGCTCTTCGCCAGGCTTATCTTTACTATCCTTGTTATCTTTATTATCTTTACTATCTTTGCTGTTTTTGTTGTCCTTGTTACTTTTTGTGTTTACTTTTTTCTTCTGCTGCTGTTCACTACGCTTCTCTTGTGCTCTAGCAAACATTTCTCTACGAATTAACGACGCATGACCACGCGCTTCTGCCAAACTATTAAAACTAATGCCTTCTCGCAATTGTTCTTGCCAAGACTTATCGAGTTTATTTACAGAAATATTGGTAGACTCAATTTCGTGCGATAGTGCAATTCCAAAAATATTTGTTGGAACTCCTTGATAAATAGCAACGTGATTATTATTCTGCCCAATGTAATACTGGGTTTGTGTCCACGCATAAACTCCATATCCTGAACCAGCAATAACAAATAAGGCTACAACAATTCCTAAAATAATACCGATACGAGTCCATCTACGTCTCAAAGAATGAGCACGATTCTCCTCATCTTGTTCATGTTTTACGGCGCGAGCAACATCAGGATCGTGAGGATCTGTGGATATTCTGCCATTCTTCTTAGTTACTACAGGAATTTCGTTAGTATCCGGATTATGTAAATCACCTGATTCTTCACGAATGTGCGAAGGCTGAACAATTCTTGTCATTGAAGCAACATTATCTTCAGAAGAATCATCAACATTATCCTGCACTAAAGCTGCAGCACGTTGAGCCGGAGAATTTTTATCTTCTCTTAATACTGGAGACGACGCAACAGCCTTATTAACAATATCTGCAATAGATTCAAGATCTTTACTTGCAGCACCACCAACAAGAGGAGTTTGATGAGGCAAATCAAAAGCATCTGCATCAAGAGCAAGTGTTGCGTCTGCAATAACAGCTGTTACATTATCTGTACTTCCTGCGCGAAGTGCCATAGCAACTAACTTTTGAGCACACTCTTCCTGGTTAGAAATAGTACTCATAACATCTTGTATTGTGGAATCTTCAAGAACACCACATAAGCCATCAGAGCATAAAAGCCAGCGGTCAGAAGGATGAGCAGCACGTAAAGCAATATCCGGGTGAGGATCTATATCAAAATCACCTAGCACACGCATAACAACGTTTCTTTGGGGATGATTACGAGCTTCTTCCGGAGTTATATGCCCTGTATCAATAAGATGCTGCACATAACTATGATCTGTAGTCATGCGCATAAGGTGATTGTCACGAAGTAAATATGCTCTGGAATCACCTAAATGAGCTAAAATCCAATATCCGCGCACAAGTGTAACAGCTGTTACAGTGGTTCCCATTCCTGCAAGTCGACGCTCACGCTTTGCTTTACCAACAATTGCATCATGAGCAGCCATAATTGATGTTTCCATCATTGCTGACACTGTTTTTACGTCGTGAGGACGTGAGTCTTGCTCAATATGTGCAAGCGAACGAATAGCAATAGTTGAGGCAGTATCTCCTCCAGCATGACCACCCATACCGTCACAAATCGCTGCTAAATGTTCACCCGCAAACGCAGAATCCTGATTATTACTACGAACTGTACCAACATCGCTTACAGCAGTAGCATACATAAATAGTATTTTTTCAACCGAATCTGCATACTCTACTTGATTTGCAACCGTAGTTTGTTGCGAAGTTAATTTTTCGCTTTTATTATCAGCTACAGATTGTAAGTTTTCTTCACTATTTGAATTGATTTGGGACATATTTTTACCTCAATTCAAACGTGGTTGCGCCTATTCGCACAGGAGTGCGAGGCGTCAATATTACAGGTTCTGTAACTCTATTATTACCAATCATAGTCCCGTTTGTGCTACCTAAATCTTCAAGCACCCATGCGGAAACTGTATTGTTAAAATATACGCGAGCATGATGAGAAGAAACAAACTCATCATTCAAAACTACAGTATTAGAAGAAGCACGACCAAGAGTAACACCAGCTGCGTTAAGAGGGAAAGACGATCCAGCTAAAGGCCCATCAATTACAACAAGCAAAGTCGGTTCAGATTCATTTTTTGAAGAAGATGAATTTAACACAACAGGCGACTCTTGTATAGGCAAATCTCGCGCAGAATTTATATCGCGCGCTGCTCGTTTAGATTTTTTCTTCCACAAACGTGACTTTTTAGGACTAAAAACCTCAATATCACAGCGAAGCGAACGAATAGCGCACCACACAAAAACCCAAAGCAAAGCTAGAAAACCGTACTTTAGTATTGCAAAAGTTAATTCAGTGAACATCATGCGCGTTATCGTCTCCTAAGTCAGAAATACTTACTACTCCTGCTCTTGAGACGATGCCCAATAGAGAATACGCGTACGTCCAATAGTAATAGTGTTGCCATCCACAAGCGTAGCTGCAGGAACTTGGTGACCTTCTACATAAGTGCCGTTAGTTGAACCCAAATCCCTAGCAATCACACCATCAGGAGTGATATCAATTCCAAGATGATGACGAGAAATGCCAGGATCGTCGATAACAATATCACAACCAGAGCCACGACCTAAAATTGTACGATCTTTTGTGAGCAAATACTGATTGCCATTAATTTCAAGCATCGGATGATTCTGCTGCTGATCTTCCGTAGTAACAGGAACAGCATTGCCTTGAACAGACTCGGAAGTTAAGTGGAAATTACCTTTAGTTAATTCCAAATCTTCTTCAAAAATAACAACAACAGGACCAACAAAAGCATAATGCTGACTTTTAGCATATTGCGTAAGGTTATCAGCAAGCTCATTAGCTAAAGCTTCACTACCCCACTGTTCAATATGATCAAAATCTGGAGTACTGAGCTTAAAACGATATTCATTCGGAGCCACAGTATGATCGCGGCCAATAGGCATAGCTTCAGCGTCAATTTCACGTTCCAAAGCACTCGAAAAATCAACTGGCTGCAAATCTTTGGAGCCGAATTTTGCGAAGACACCGTTCACTGCACCTTCAACGCTCTTCTCAAATCGGTCAAACATACTCATGGTAAACCCTTTCCATCTTTTCACCATACTACTCGTCACCGAGTACGGTATTCAACTCGCACACACTATTTATTATTATATTTTCTTTATTACATACTATTATTTACATATTTTTCAACGTGCGTTTACATCTTATTAAGTGTAATCTTAACAAGTATGGAGCAAAAAAATAAAAGCAATCATAGCGGATTGTCAGTAATCACTCACAATTACGCTACTATTTTTACTTTCATACTTGCTATTATTGTGCCTTTCTTGGGTAAAGCAATATTAATTAGCAGTAAAGAAAGAGCGTATGAAGCTACTATTGTTGCATGGTTCCACAATAGTGTTCCTTCTGTAATTCTTTCATTATCAAAAATATTTGCTATCGTTTTTTCAACTAAAGGCTGTTTAGCAATACTATTTTTACTTGCAGTAATATCATTATTTGTGAGCAAAAGTTGGAAAGTTACTTTTATTCAACTTTTAATTTCGATTCTTCCAATGATTTACATTTTTGCAGTAAAATTTGCTGTTCACCGACCAAGGCCATACATTGGATTAAATATTCAGTTACCTCATGACCCTAGTTTTCCTAGTGGCCACACTTCTGCGGCGGTTGCAGTGTGCGTTATGGCAATGCTTATTATTTATGTTACTAAACCATCATTAATTCGAATTGGTCTACTTTTTAGCTCAATAATTGTTGTTATTGTTGCAATTTCTCGCCTTGTTGTTGCAGCACATTTTCCTACTGACGTTTTAACTGCCGCAATTATGTATCCTTTACTTTCTATTACAATATTGCGCTCTTTCCAGCGTCACAATTTATATGTAGATAATAGAAAAGTTATATGTAGATAATAAAAAAGTTGAAGATTATTTTAGTAAAAAAGATACAGAAAAAAATTCTAAAGAAAGCTAAAACTAAAATGATTCAAGGATTCAAAAAGTTTATTTTGCGAGGCAGCGTTATTGACATGGCTGTCGGTGTTGTTATGGGCGGTGCTGTAACAGCAGTAGTAGCATCAATTGTTAAGAATATTATTAATCCTTTTATTGCAATGATTTTCGGAAAGCCAGAGCTTGATGGTGTTCTTACTATTACAATAAATGGTGCGACTATTTCTTTTGGTGCCGTAATAGGCTCACTTCTTAATTTCTTAATTATTGCTACTGCAGTATATTTTTGCATTGTTTTGCCTATTAATAAGCTTCGTGAGATTGGCGCTGATTTGCTACAAATAGAGCACGAAAAAACAGAGGAAGAAAAACGTAAGGAGCGCGAGGAAAAAACTATTCAGCTTTTGCAAGATATTAGAAACGAACTAGCTAATAGATAATTTACTAATAAATAATTTCTTTATTTTATTACAAAAAAATCCCGCTAATTCTCAACAATTAACGGGATTTTTTATTAACATTTTAATTTTTATTTACTAATTAGTCATCGCCTAAAATAACGTGTATTCCGCCAACTAACGATCCAACAACGTTATAAAGAAGCGCAACTATTGCGGATAATATTGTGACTATTATGATTTCTACAATTGAGAAAATAGTAACAGCACTCAATACTGTTGGTAGTGAAAATACGTCTGCTAGGTTAAAACCGTTGCTGTCCAGACCTGTAGAAGAAACAATCTGCGTTACTTGATCAAAAACGCCGACCATATTCAAGAATAACCAAACTAAACCTGCTGCAATAACTTGAATAATACCGCCTGCAACGCTTAAAAGGAACGTAACTTTTGCTACAGACCAAGCATCAACTCTAACTAATGAAAGACTCATACGTCGTGCGCGAGGTATGCGATTTGATTTATTAGCATTAGATTGATTAGTAGAGGATGATGCCATTCCTCCAATGGTTCGTCGTGAATTATTAGAGCTGCTGCTTATTCGAGTAGACTTCGATACAGTATTTCTAACAATATTGCTTAATGATGAAAATCGCGATTCTTCACCAGATTTATTATCTTTTTTATTAAAAGAAGAGTCTTCTTTCAAAGGAACTTCTTTTTCGGTGGAAAATTCCTTTTCATGAGACGAAAATGTCGCAGATTCTTCACTCGTCTTCGTTGAATTTTGCGATGGAACAAAATCTTCGCTCATCTTAAGTATTCCTTCTTTTATTAATTTCATATAATAAATGCAATTATATCAACGAGAGTACCAATCAAAACGGACTATAGCCGCAAATTATGGTACTCTCGTCAAAATATTCAAAATATAAATTTATTATTTATATTTATTAATTATTTTTAATTTTGCTCACTTGTAGAAGTTATTTCATCAGAATCTACTTGGTTTTCATCATCAGTTTCTTCATTGCGAGCAATCGAAATAATTTCATCACCCTTGTCCGGTTTAGCAAGTGTTACTCCTTGAGTGGTTCGACCTGTACGCTTTACTTCATCAACGTTAGAACGAATCACTTTACCAGACTTCATGATTGCCATTACTTGATCTGTTTCTTCAACAATCAACGCACCAACTAATGAGCCTCGGCCTTCAGCAAGTTGTACAGCTTTAACACCGTAACCATTTCTGCCTTGTAAACGATACTCTTCAACAGCTGTTCTCTTAGCAAAACCTTCGTTTGTTACCACAAGAAGATCTTTCTTAGATTCAGAGGACACAACATCCATGTCAAGCAATTCGTCTCCGTCACGGAATCTCATTCCTTGAACACCGGCTGTTTGACGACCCATTGGTCGAAGCTGCTCATCATCTGCTCTAAACTTCAAGCTCATACCAAGTTTAGAAACAAGAATAATGTCGTCTTCTGGATTGCAAAGCGCTGCACCAATAAGCTCATCAACTGGTTCACCAGTTTCTTCATTCGACATCAATCGAACAGCGATTAAACCGCCTTGACGAGGAGAATCATATTCTTGTAAAGCAGTTTTCTTAACTTTTCCAGAGCGAGTTGCCAATACCAAGTACTTTGCTACATCATAATTTTGAATCGACAAAACTGCTTGTATTGTTTCTCCAGGAGTAAATTGCAGCAAATTAGCAACATGCTGACCTTTAGAATCTCGCGAACCTTCAGGAAGCTCATATGCTTTAATACGGTAAACGCGACCTCTATTGGTAAAGAACAAAAGCCAATTGTGAGTAGATGTTAAGAAGAAGTGATCTACAACATCATCCTCACGTAATTTTGCTCCCTTAATTCCTTTGCCTCCACGATGCTGAGAACGATATTCGTCTGCTTTCGTGCGCTTAATATATCCTTCACGCGTTACAGTAACAACCACGTTTTCTTCTGCAATAAGATCTTCAACATTCATTTCACCCGAGAATGGAAGAATCTTAGTTCTACGCTCATCACCATATTTTGCGACTATTTCGTCAAGTTCGTCACCAACAATTTTGCGCTGACGTTCCGGACTTGCAAGAATATCGTTGTAATCCTCAATCTTTCGCATTAATTCTTCATGCTCGTCAAGGATTTTCTGACGTTCCAATGCTGCAAGTCTACGAAGTTGCATCGCAAGAATAGCATCTGCTTGAACTTCATCAACATCAAGCAAGTCCATTAAGCCTGCTCTAGCAGAATCAACATCTTTAGATGAACGAATTAAAGCTACAACCTCGTCAATCATATCCAAGGCTTTTAAGTAACCTTGCAAAATATGATCGCGTTCTTCTGCTTCACGCTTTAAGTAACGAGTACGGCGATCAATTACTTCAAGTTGGTGAGTTACCCAGTGACGAATAAAAGCGTCCAAACTCAATGTTCTAGGCACACCATCAACCAAAGCAAGCATGTTTGCACCAAATGTTTGCTGTAGCTGAGAATGCTTGTAAAGATTATTAAGAACAACTTTTGGAACAGCATCACGCTTAAGAACCAACACAAGGCGCTGACCTGTACGACCAGAAGTTTCGTCGCGCATATCCGCAATGCCTTGAATCTTGCCGTCTCTCACAGCTTCCCTAATAGAAGCTGCCAAACGATCAGGATTGACTTGGTATGGAAGCTCGGTAACAACCAAGCACATACGTCCCTTAATTTCCTCAGTATTAACTACTGCTCGCATTGTAATTAAGCCGCGTCCAGTTCTGTACGCTTGCTCAATTCCTTTATGACCTAAAATTGTTGCGCCAGTAGGGAAATCAGGTCCTTTAATACGTTGAATTAACGCTTCAAGTAGTTCTTCTTTACTTGCATCAGGATGTTCCAATGCCCAGTGCACACCATCAGCCACTTCACGCATATTATGAGGTGGAATATTTGTTGCCATACCGACAGCAATACCTGCAGAACCATTAACTAGAAGATTTGGGAAGCGTGCTGGAAGAACTGTAGGCTCTTGTGTTTTACCATCATAATTTGGCAGAAAATCTACGGTATCTTTATCAATATCGCGCACCATTTCCATAGCCAACGGTGCCATGCGGCATTCCGTATAACGCATTGCTGCTGCAGGATCATCACCAGGTGAACCAAAGTTTCCTTGACCATCAACAAGCATGTAACGCATAGACCAAGATTGTGCCATACGTACCAAAGTGTCATAGATAGCAGAATCACCATGAGGATGATACTTACCCATAACGTCACCAACAACGCGGGAGCACTTGTTGTATCCGCGATCAGGCCTGTAACCACCGTCATACATTGCATAAATAACGCGACGATGAACAGGCTTTAAGCCATCACGAACATCTGGCAAAGCTCGCTCAATAATAACGGACAAAGCGTAAGCCAAGTAAGATTCTCGCATTTCTTGCTGCAAATCCATATGCTTTACGCGAGCACCCTTCATTAAACCATAATCAGTATTATCTGATTCTTGAGGGCTTTGTGGTTCCATTGAACCATCTGGCAGTTGCTCTCTGTCTTCGCCATCATTAGCGGCATTTATTTCGTCTACCACTGCAATTCCTTTGTATTCTTATAGCTTACTAACGTTTTATTTTTTCTACCGTTGTAGATATATCGCTAATTTTTAAGCATCAATAAATCTTGCATCATGAGCATTTCGCTGAATAAAGAGCCTGCGAGGTTCAACTTCGTCGCCCATAAGCATTGAGAAAGTTTCATCAGCACGAGCAGCATCTTCAATATGAATTTGCTTTAAGATTCTGTGTTCAGGATCCATAGTGGTTTCCCACAATTCCTGATAACTCATCTCACCCAAGCCCTTATATCGCTGAATACCTTCGCCTTTAGGAAGTTGACGACCTGCAGCTTTTCCTTCTGCTAATACACGATCTCGCTCAGCATCAGTGTAAACAAAATCATGCGCTCCCTTACTCCACTTCAAGCGGTACAAAGGTGGCATAGCTACGTAAACATAGCCTGCAGTAATCATAGGACGCATATAACGGAAGAACAATGTCAAATTAAGCGTAGCAATGTGTGCACCATCAACATCAGCATCAGCCATAATAATAACTTTGTGATATCGAACCTTGCTTAAATCAAAATCTTCACCATAACCGCCACCAACTGCAGTGATTAAGGATTCAATAGTCTCAGACTTCATCATTCTGTCAATTGATGCACGCTCAGTGTTCAAAATCTTACCGCGCAACGGCAAAATAGCCTGAGTAATAGGATCTCGACCCTGAATTGCGGAACCACCTGCAGAATCACCCTCAACTATAAAAAGCTCACACTCTTCAGGATTGTTGGATTGGCAATCTTTTAGCTTATCTGGCATTCCAGCAGTCTCAAAAATCGACTTACGTCGAGTATTTTCGCGAGCTTTCTTTGCTGCCAAACGTGCACGAGAAGCTTCCATAGCTTTTTGAATAATATTCTTTGCTTCGCTTGGATGAGCATCGAACCAGTCACCAAGTTTTTCTGTCATAACTCGCTGCACAAAAGTCTTAGCTTCAGAATTACCAAGCTTTGTTTTAGTCTGACCTTCGAACTGTGGAGTAGTAAGTTTCACAGAAACAACAGCAGTTAAGCCTTCTCGAACGTCGTCGCCAGAAAGATTAGTATCCTTTTCTTTTAAGATATTCTTTTCGCGAGCATAACGATTTACCAAAGTTGTAAGAGCTGCACGGAAGCCTTCTTCGTGAGTACCACCTTCAGTAGTTGAAATAGTATTAGCAAAAGTGTGTACCGCTTCAGAATATGCAACAGTCCACTGCATAGCTATTTCTGCAGAAATACCGATTTCAAGGTCTTCAGCTTCAAAATCAATAACATCTGGTTCTACAGGCACAGACTTACGAGATTTAACTAAGTAATCAACGTAATCTTTAATACCATGCTCGTATTTGTAGCTTACGCTTCTATGCTTTTCTTCGCTGTTTTCTTCAGATTCACCAGTAACTTCGTCACCCGCTTCATCTGGCTTACGTAAATCAGTTAAGGAAAGTTTTAATCCCTTGTTCAAGAAAGCCATTTGCTGGAAGCGTGAACGCAACGTTTCAAAATCATATGTAGTTGTTTCGAAAATTGCTGCATCTGGCCAGAACGTTACAGAAGTTCCAGTAGATTCACCTTCTTCCATTGGTTTACCTTTTGCTAATGGAGCTGTAGGATGCTGATCTACGTAAGTTTGAGTCCAATGGAACCCTTGACGGCGAACCTCAATTTCTACGCGGGTAGAAAGTGCATTAACAACTGAAATACCTACACCGTGAAGACCACCAGAAACGGCATAACCGCCGCCACCAAACTTTCCGCCAGCGTGAAGCTTAGTCATAACTGTTTCAACACCTGAAACACCTTCGCCTGGAACTTCATCAACTGGAATACCACGACCATCGTCAACAACACGAATAGCATTATCTGGCAAAATTGTCACTTCAATATGAGAAGCATAACCAGCCAAAGCTTCATCAACTGAATTATCTACAATCTCGTACACAAGGTGGTGCAGGCCCCTAGGACCTGTTGAACCAATGTACATGCCTGGTCTAATTCGTACTGCTTCCAAACCTTCGAGAACTCGAAGATCACTAGCATCATAATGTTCAGGAGAAAGTGAATCATCAAGTTGAGCATCGTCAAGTTTATGCTCTTCGACGGCATTGTCCATCGAATTATCTTCAGTGTCTGTCACTTTAAGTCCCTTCACAACTCACATCATATTAAAAGGTATTTATAATACCAATATACGCCAGAAAGCACATAAAAGGGCATCCTAGCGCTTTAACTATAATATATGACATTCTATACATAGAGTATGACCTCTCGCCAATAAGAGGCCTTTTTACTATTTTTCAAAAATATATTAAAAAAATAATATTAATTTAATAAAAAATTATCTCTTCCAACTACCTAATCCTGTGGAAGTAGGACCAATAACACGAATTTCTTTAATCTCAATATCTTTAAGATTTTGATTAATTTTTTTCTTCAGTTGAGGCAGCAAAAAAGAAAGTTGAGTAGCCCAAACTGCTGATTGTGCTCTAATAATAAGAACATTATTTAGAATCTGACTTATTTCACAATGTTGAGCAATACTTTCACCAACTACTTCATTCCAAGAAACACGCATTTTTGCTATAGCAAGCTGCTTATTCCACTTTTTGTTAGAAGCAAGAATTTGTAATACTCCACATAAAGTATTTGGATCTCTGCCTGGTTTACCAAAGTTTTCCCAAGCTTGATCAGCTCTTTTTATACGATTACTTTCGCGTTCTGCTTTTGCTGCAATGGGATTAAAAATAATTTCCGGCAATTTACGAGTGTCAAGATTAAGTACTTTATGAACAGGAATCATTATTTACCTTCCTTTTTCATAATTACGTTTTGCTATTATCTCTCTTAAAATATCGTCGTGAATATTATTAGAAGA
The DNA here is from genome assembly GCA_946891915.1 of uncultured Bifidobacteriaceae bacterium. Taxonomy (GTDB): domain Bacteria; phylum Actinomycetota; class Actinomycetes; order Actinomycetales; family Bifidobacteriaceae; genus Bifidobacterium. The sequence continues at coordinate 30,253 of CAMPNN010000007.1, read as the reverse complement.
TTCAAAACTATTTTGTTTTGCTATTATCTCTTCAATATTTATTAAATTATTATTTTTAATTTCATCATCTTCTGGTATGTCACGAATTGACGATGTAGTGATAAAAACTTGGCCTTGTTTCTTAGCAAAATTTAATATTTGTTTACGTCTATTTTCATCAAGCTGTGCAAAAACATCATCGAGAATAATAATAGGTTTAATATTATTTTTTTCTTCTAAAGCTTTGCACAATGCCATTTTTGCTGCTATTGAAAGAGTCCAAGCTTCTCCGTTAGAAGCAAAATCTTTAGCTGGCATACTGTCTAGCATAAAAGAAATATCATCTCTATGAGGACCTATTAGGTTACATCCACGAGCTAATTCACCTTCATAAATCCTCTGAAAATGTTTTCCTATATTTTTTGCTATTTCCGAATTATTTTCAGAATTTTTATTAATTACAGCTTCTTCAAAAGAAGGAATATATTTTAATTCCGCGCACTCTTGATTATTAGTAAGATTTTTAACAATAGGCGTAAAATATTGGTTTAGAAGTTCTGTAATATTTTGGCGAATTTGAGTTATTATAATTCCAATTTCAATAAATTTACCAGTCCAAATTTCTAATCCAGATAATGAATTTGACTGATTATTGTATGAATATTCACGAATATTTTTTAATAAAGCAACTCTCTGTTTAGCAATATGCTTAAATTCTTGCATATATTGAGCGTAATTTGGAACCAATAATGTTCCTGCTTGATCTATAAAAGTACGATGTACTGTTGGATCTCCAATAATAAGAGACTGATCTCTTGGAGTGAATGAAACTATTGGAAGAAGACCAACTATATCTCGCATATACAATGATTTTCCAGAATTAATACGAGCTCTGTTAGTTCCTTTTAGATTAAGTGTAACTTCATAGCTTGTTTGTTCTGTTAAGTCATCATTGCATACGTTAAGTCGTATTGTTGCAGTCTCAAAACCTCTAGTAATAAGTGGCAGAGTTGAAGAAGTACGATGACTACTTCCAGTTCCAACAATTTCAAAGGATTCTACGATATTAGTTTTTCCTAAACCGTTGTTTCCATATATAACGTTAATTCCTGGCTTTAAATCACAAATAATATGATGCCAAGAACGAAAATAATCAAGGGCAATTCGCGAAATGTACATTGCTATATTACCCTTTCTTTACTGTTTTCTTTTACAAAATATTTCATATAAAAATTGCGATATTACATTTTAGAGCGAAAAATCACAGAAAAACATAATATCGCAAAAAATAGTTAATTATTAAATCTCATAGGAACCAATAAGTAGCGATAATTCATAGATTCATCACCGTCAGATTCCTGCTGACCATTAAATTCAACAGGTTTTACAGCTGTTGACATTTTCATATGAACAAAAGGCTCACTAATAGCACTTAATCCTTCAACTAAATAAATTGGATTAAAAGCAACAGTAATATCTTCACCGTCCATGTCAACATCAAGCACTTCTTTTGCTTGTGATTCATCCGCAGTTCCAGCGCTTAATGTTAATTCTTGATCAGTAAAAATCATCCTAATAGGAGCGTTTCGTTCAGCTACTAAAGATACTCGCTTAATTGCGTTAATAAGAGCTTGTCTATTGATAACAGCGTGAATAGGATATTCGTCAATAAAAAGTCTATCTACAGAAGGAAACTCACCATCAATAAGTTGAGAAGTGCTTGTTCTTCCAGAGTTTTCAAAACCGAGTAATGTAGGTTCTTCCTCATTAAAATCGACGATAACGTTTTGATGATCGTCAAAAGAGCGCGCAACATCTCGTAATAAAGATCCGCGAACAAGAGTTGTTGAATGTGTATTAGCGTTTTCTGGAGTCCATTTGAATGTAGTACGAGATAGTCTGAATCTATCTGTTGAAGTCATAGTGACTGTATCGTCTTCAAATTGCATTTGAATACCAGTTAAAACAGGCCTATTTTCTTCGCGAGAAATAGAAACAGATGCCTGATTAACAGCTTGTACGAAAGTAGGAGCGTCAACTTGACCAAGTTTGCTAGGAAGAACAGGCAAATCTGGGTATTCTCCTAGTGGCATGAGTTGAAGAGTAAAGGTTGATTTTCCAGAAGTAATAGTAAGTACGTTATTTTCAGAGCTTAAATAAGTATTTTCTGCAGGAAGTGACTTAGTTATATCTGCCATTAGTTTGCCTAGTACAAGTACGCTTCCTTCTTCATCAATTCCAGCTTCAATATGGTGACGGCTAGAAATCTGATAGTTGAAGGCAGAAAGTTGTAGTGTTCCATTTGCTGCTTCAATTTTTAAGCCTGCAAGAATAGGATTTGCAGGTCGCGTGTCAATAATACGTGTGGTCCATGCTACAGCATCAGCAAATGATGCAGAGTTGACTTCTACTTTCATGCTTCCTCTTTTCTGTAAAGTCTGCATTTATTCTACCTTATAAAGATAATTATCAGAATTTTCATATTTAGTGTGCTCTAGTTTTCTGATTAAGACTACTAATAAGTAATAAATAAAAATAATCGTAGTAATAAAAGCAGTGTATATGTGGAAAACTCGTAAAAAGCGACAAAAATAAAGACTTATTAACAATAAAAGCATGTGCATAAGTTTCTAATAACGATGTGCATAAGTTGGCTAGTTATCCACAGGCTGAGCTATTTTTTAGGCTATTCACATTTTGAATGGCCTTATACACGCGTTATTAACATTTTTTAGCGGCGTTTTCCACGAGTTATGCTCAGGTTTTGCCCACATTTGTTATTAAGTATGTGGATAACTTTTTTGGAAATTATAAACAACTTGCTTATAACTTGGTGGAAAGTACTTAAAATTTAATAATTTTATTTTCTTCTATCAGCAGGATTCTGCTTTAAACGAACCGTCAATTCCATAACGTAATTATAAATTTCTTGCTTTTCTTGCATTTCTCCGCTCACACGAGTGTAAGCGTGCATAACTGTAGTATGATCTCGACCGCCAAATACTTCACCAATATCAACCAAGCTCATACTTGTCATTTCGCGAGCAAGATACATGGCAATCTGGCGTGCAAGAGCAACATTCTTTGTGCGTTGACGCCCAACTAATTCATCAAAAGTCATGTGAAAATACTGCGCAACCTGACTAATAATGTCAGTTGGACGAACTTCAATATCTGTAGCAAAGAAGTCCTGCAAAGCTTGTTCAGCTAACGCCTTACTAACAGGCTGATTACTTAAGGAAGCAACAGCAGTGACACGTGTTAATGCTCCCTCAAGTTCACGAATATTCTCAGTAAAACGCTCAGCAATTAAATCAAGAACGTCGCTAGGAACATTGCAATGATTAGTTGAAGCCATCATTCGTAAAATAGCAATACGGGTTTCCAAATCTGGCGGCTTAATATCAACAGTAAGACCAGATTCAAACCTAGAAATTAAACGAGCTTCAAAACCTTTAAGATTCTTTGGAGCAACATCGGAAGCAATAACTATTCGCTTATTCGCCTGGTATAAAGAGTTAAAAGTGTGGAAGAACTGCTCAAGAGTTGCTTCCTTACCGCCCAAGAACTGAATATCGTCAATAAGAAGAACATCAACTTCGCGGTATCGCCTATTAAAGTCAGCAATCTGACCTTGGCTTTGATTCGGTGTTTGAAGAGCCTCAATGAATTCGTTAGTAAATTCCTCGCTAGTAACATAGCGAACTTTTAATGAAGAATCTTTTACTAAAGCATAGTTGCCGATAGCATTAAGCAAATGCGTTTTACCAAGACCAGAACCGCCATAAATACATAATGGGTTAAAATCTCGCCCCGAACCTTCAGCAACAGCAAGTGCAACCGTTCTTGCAAAACGATTTGAATCACCAGGAACAAACGTATCGAAAGTAGCGCAGGTATTTAAGTGTGTAATTGCATCTCTTTGTACAGAAACAGGCATTTTTTGTTGCGTTGACTGTACATTCTGCGAAGACATGCTAGTTTGTTGAAGATTAGATATGCCCGTAGCATGGTCGAAATCAGGTTGTGAAGAATTTAATAAATCTGATTTTCTATTAGATTGGGCATAATCAAAACCTTGTACAGGTAAGTTTGGAGATGCTGCAGACAATAAGTCTTCAGAACTTTGATCAGCAGTGATAGGACGCGCTGATACGTTACGTATTGAAGAATTGTCAGTTCCGTTATTTATTTGACCATAGTTAGAAGGATTTGGTAGGTTTTGTGGTTTTTCCTGCATGTCATTTTGAGGAACAATCCTAAAAGCAGGAAACATGTCTTTACCGGTACAAATTTTTAATGCAGTAAGCAAAGGCGCATTAAGTTCATTCTGCAGCGCTTGCTGAGATTCAGCATTAGGAACACACAAAACAATAGTAGTTCCAAATATAGCTTCCGGTTTAACGCATTCAAACCAACCTTTATCGCGAGCAGTCAGAAGTGCGTTATGCTGCAAAACAGTAAGCGTATTAGACCAAATCAAAGCAACTTGCGATGAAGAGTCGCCTAATGTATCAGCCATTTCACCCCCAACTTATGTAACGTTCGCGCGCGGGAAACCATTTTGATTTTTGCGCATTAATATTTGTATAAAAAGTATCAGTAAGATATGTTTACTCCATCCCCGCGAAGTTATCCACAGTCTAGCGTGTTGGAATTACTCAATTGTGAATAACATGTATGTAATTTGTGGATAAGTTTGAAGTATAATTTTGGCTATTTTTCAACGTTTTTAAGAGATTGTAAAATGTAATAGAAATGTGAAAAAAAATTTTTTTACTACTATATAAAAGTTTAGGAATATGCGCAAAAAATATGGAGTTTTGACTATTGGTGAGGGGTAAGAGTATTTTGGTATAGCTTGACTCATACGGGGCCATGCTTTTGCATGGCTGAATACAGGAGCATTAGTTATGAAGAGGACATTCCAGCCGAATAACCGTCGTCGTCACATGAAGCACGGATTCCGCGTTCGCATGCGCACGCGTGCCGGCCGCGCCGTAATCAATCGTCGTCGTGCCAAGGGCCGTAAGTCACTGTCTGCCTGAGTTAAGGTAGCGTCGTAAGGTATGGAAAGGCTGAAAAGCCACCGCGATTTTGTTGCGGTTCTTAAAAAGCGACGCAAGGTGAGTTCGCGGGATATCGTCGCGCATTATTTGATGCGTGACGATATAACCGTACAGAGCGCACTTAACGAAGATAGAAGTGCAAGTTTAGACAATACTGCCACGGGTTTTGAAAGTAATACTCCCGCGGCATTTTCTGATACTTTGATGCATGTTCAAAACCTTGAAAATGCACCAAGGCTAGGTCTTGCTGTATCTAAATCAGTTGGCAAAGCCGTAATTCGCAATAAAGTGAAGCGTCGTTTTCGAGTTATAGCTAAAGATTGTGAATCTTTATTGCCTTCTGGTTGTGATGTTGTGCTACGTGCCAAACCTACCGCTGCCGCGGCTTCGTTTGATTCATTGCATAAGCAAATTCAAAAGTTGTTTGGTAAAATTAGCGAATCACTTCAGCCTACTAAAGACTTCGAATCGCATGAAAATAATCAAAATTAAGTAAGTAAATCTGCTACTTAAAGAAGAAAGTGGTTATTGTTATGCGCAGTAAAGAAAGTTTTGCAGCCGGTGCGATGATTAAAGCAATTCGCTGGTATCAGCGCACAATTTCTGCAAATAGACCAGCTTGCTGCCGTTACTACCCTACTTGTTCGCGTTATGCTATTGAAGCTGTTGCTAGATTTGGGGCAGTAAAAGGTGGTATTCTTGCAATATTACGTTTACTTCGTTGCAGACCGTGGACCAGCTGCAGTATTGACGATGTACCACGTAAATATTCAATCTTTTATCGCTGCGCTTGGTCTAAAGCGCATGAAGAGCCACGGATAACTCCCTTGGCTGAAGAAGACAAGGAAAACTAATGTTTAATCAAGATCACTTCTTACTTGATAATGGATTATTGGGATGGTTTTACAAAATCCTCACGCCAGTTGAATGGCTTATGACTCAAGTGATGGCATTTTTCCACAGATTATTTGTTCTTATAGGAATGAATGAAATCGGATTCTCTTGGGTTCTTTCAATCGTTTTCCTTGTGCTAGTTGTGCATGCGTGCATATTCCCTGCCTTTATAAAAAGCATTAAGGGTATGCGCAATATGCAAGCGATCGCTCCTAAAATGAAGAAAATTCAGCAAAAGTATAAGGGTAAAAATGATGCTGCAAGCAAAGAAGCAATGCAGCGAGAAATGATGAAGCTGTATCAGGAGAACAACGCAAATCCTGCTGGAAGCTGCCTTCCTATGATGATTCAAGGCCCAGCATTTATGAGTATTTGGTACACTCTTTCCGTTATTCCGTTTATTGCTAGAGGCAAGCATGCTGCTCTTGGTGCTTTTGATCTTGCTACTGCTCAGCAGTTTATTAAAACGCATGTATTCGGTGTAGGCGTTGCTGACACGTTTATGACTGTTCAAGCGGGTGGAAAAGTTGTTATTGTAATCTTTGTTATATTGATGTGCGCTGCAATGTGGTACATGCAATTTAACAATATTCGCAAGAATCTGCCTCCTGAATCTAAACAGGGCAGCCAGTATACGATGCAGAAGCTCATGATGTGGGGCTTCCCTCTGATTTATGTTTTCTCCGCATTTGCTCTTCCATTTGCAATGCTTGTGTATTGGTTAGTAAACAATATCGTTAATATGCTTCGCTCTATTTGGCAGGTTTATGCCTTCCCAACTCCAGGATCTCCTGCAGCTGAGGAAAAAGAGCAGCGAGATTACAAGAAAGAATCCGAACGCCGCAAGCGTGAAGGCTTACCTTCTATTGAAGAAGAAAAGCTTCAGAAAGCCCGCGAAGAGGCTGAGCGTAGGGAAACTGAAGGATTCCAGCGTAAGCAACCTCAGCGCAAGCGTAAAGGTATAAAGCGTTAATAATAAAGCCAGGTTGAGTAGACATGTAAAGCCAAGAAAATAACTAATAATAAGTTATCGACTTGGGCTTGTTATCCGCTAAACTGGACTGCAGAATTGTGTAATGTGAACTTAGATCACAATAAGGAGTAAGTATGATACAAGATGAGAAGAAGACGGTTGACCAGCTCAACGAGGAAGCTGATATTGCTGCAGATTATTTAGAAGGATTACTTGATATTGCTGATTACGAAGGCGATATTGAAATGGGCGTTCGCAATAATCGACCAATGATTCAGATTGTTGCAGATGATGACACCGACATTAGGCATTTAATTGGTCGTGAAGGCGAAGTTGTTGAAGCTTTGCAGCAATTAAGCCGTCTTGCAGTTCAGCAAAAAACAGGTGATCGTTCTCATCTTATTGTTGACGTGGATGGTTTTTTGAAGCGTAAGCGTCAGCATTTGCGAGACATTGCTTTGGATGCTGTTGATGAAGTTCGTGAAACTGGTGAAGCTGTAAATTTGAAGCCAATGAACTCTTTTGAGCGCAAAGTTGTTCACGATACTGTTCGCGATGAAGGTTTGCGTTCTCGTTCTCACGGAGAAGAACCTCATCGCTATGTAACTATTTATTTGCCAGCTCGCTTGGACGAAAATTCTGAAGATATGGAAGATATCGACGACATTGACGATATTGACGAAGGTTACGAAGAAGAGTAGTAAAACAGAAAGCTGAAGTAAATATTTAGCGCGTTATTTCTATATAAAGTATGGCAAAAAATAAAAGTAACATAGTTTAACAAAAATGTTCAATTATGTTACTTTTGTTTGTTTTGCTTCTTTTTTATTTTTATTACTACGCAAAGTCGGCACAAAATTTAATCTGAAATAAAGTGTGGAAAGTATGGAAAACGAGTCTTCTAAATCAAATAACGATATGTTGCAAGATGTATCTCCTGTAGTTGATGAATTGAATAATTCCCCACTTTTAGCCAGTGTGCTTGGCGATGCTTTGGATAAGTGCACACTGTTTCACGTGAAACTTGAAAAAGAAGGATTGTTGAGAGGATTAGTTGGTCCTCGCGATATGGGAATTTTGTGGGAAAGGCATATATTAAATTCCGCAGCTGTAGTACCTTTTATACGCAAAGTAGTTGGTCAAAGCAAAAAAAAGCGAGTTGCTGACGTTGGAAGCGGCGGAGGATTCCCTGGCTTAGTTATAGCGTCTTGTTTACCTGATTATGACGTTACTTTGATTGAGCCAATGGAACGTCGCGTAGCATGGTTGCGTGAGTGCGTAGAAATAATGGGATTGCAAAACGTAACTATTTTTCACGGAAGATCTGATGAAGTAATCGAAAAAATTAACTCCCACGAAATTGAAGCTTTTGATGCTGTAACGTGCAGAGCTGTAGCTCCTATGACAAAATTGGCTGGATGGACTATTCCTTTACTGCGCTCACACGGAAGTTTAGTAGCCTTGAAAGGGAAGTCTGCTCAAGCAGAAATAGAAAAGGCTACAAAAATGATTCGCAAAGCTGGTGGCGTAAATCCTCGCGTTTTTGAAGCGCCAGTTGCTCCAGGACTGCAGCCGACTACAGTTGTAATAGTTGATAAAGTTTGATTTTTTTAATTAAAATTTGTGTTTGCGCAAATTCTAGTTTTGTGTTGCGCGAGTTTCGGTGGTTTCTCTCCTCGCGATTTTGTTTACGTTATTCTTGAGTATCGTCTATGAGTTTTGGTTGATGCTTTTGTTTTTTGGTTTTGTCTATCGTTTGGCTGGCGTGTTTCTTATGTGGCTGTGAGCGGTGGGTGTTACTTGTCTCGCAGCGCTCCGCTCTTATACCTTATTTGGACTTAGTGGTTGCGTAGTTAAGTTTAGTTTTTTAGTTACTTTTTTGCGGAAATAGTTATTTATCAACAAGATATTACTATCGCTCCGCTTTTATATTGCTCGACCAAGCAACACCCACCCCTCACTTGTTAATTCACCCACCGTTGTTTTGTGGTGTGGTATGTGCGTCTGGCGTGATGCGTGCAGCAGCATGAATGCTAGTGTTCTCTAGGCAATAAGTACTCAACTTCTGCAGAGCATTAATGTTAAAGTTCACTAAGCAACAAATACTCGCCGTTAGCAAAGCACAACTGCAAAGCCACAGAATCAGCGTCTGCAGAGCACAACTGTAAAACTTCATAAGCGTGCGAGCTTCAATCAGTGCGAAAAATCTCAAATCTCTACCACACTAATATCCACACGAATGAATGACGCGAAATTAAGCTGCGGGTGGCGCGACGACCTGCTTTCGCGCTGCGATTTAGCGCGCGAAAGTAACTCGGAGCGGAAACTCGCTTAGGTTGGAAGTCCAGTGGACTTCCAACGCGAGTTTCGTAGCGAGCGCGTTATTCGCGCGAGCGTTCCTTCGTGCTGCAGCATTAATATTAGTGCTCTATGATTAGAAAAATATGTAGTTAGTTATGGAATAAGGTGTTGATGTTTCATGTGAAACATTAAACAATTTTGCACTTTTTATGTCCATAGAAACAAGGAAACTTGAATCACGACACTGTATTTTTAAGCATTTTCATCGCTGAGTGGGGGTGATGCGTCGTGGAATCAGCTGCAGAAACGATTCAACGCATTTTTGGAGACTCAAAGTCTTCTTTGGGAATTGAATTAGCAGATTTGACTTCTCGTTTTCATGCTTTGGAAGAAGTAAAGTACCCTAAACCAGCGCAAACTCGCTTTATTGCTGTTGCAAATCAAAAAGGTGGTGTTGGAAAAACAAGTTCTGCAGTTAATCTTGCTGCAGCTATGGCAGTTGGCGGCGCTCACGTTTTGTTAATCGATATGGATCCGCAAGGAAATGCGTCAACTGCCCTTAATGCTCCGCACGCTTCGGGTGACGCGTCTGTGTATGACGTTCTTGAAGGTAGGAAAAGTATTGCGGAAGTAAAATGTGAATGCCCAGATGTTAAGGGTCTTGATGTTGTTCCTGCATCAATCGATTTGAGTGGCGCTGAGCTTGAACTTGCTGAAATGGATAATCGCAACAATCTTCTAAAAGATGCTTTGCGAGAATATCTTGATTCTAGTAAAGATCATTACGATTATGTATTTATTGATTGCCCACCATCTCTTGGATTGTTGGTTATTAATGCAATGTGTGCTGCGCAAGAAATGCTCATTCCAATTCAAGCCGAATATTATGCATTAGAAGGATTGGGTCAGTTGATACGAACTATTGGCTTAGTTCAGCAGCATTACAATCCTGTTTTAGTTGTGTCAACTATGCTGGTCACAATGTTTGATAAACGTACATTGTTAGGTAGAGAAGTTTTTCAGGAAGTTAAAAATCACTACCCAAGTATTGTTCTTGAAACTACTATTCCACGTACTGTAAAAATACCGGAAGCTCCAAGTTTTAATCAGAGCGTTATAACTTATGATCCGCACGGAGCAGGTGCAATATCGTATCGCGAAGCAGCTTTAGAAATAGCAAAACGTTCAAAAACTGTGCTATCTGTTATTTCTGCGAAAAAAGATGGCATAAAGCAAAATCAGCAAGAGGAGAATAAATAATGACTGCAAATAAGTCTCGTTTAGGCAAAGGTTTGGGCGCATTGTTCCCATCTTTGCCGGGTGAGGGTGCTCTTGTTGAAACAATGACAAATATTCAGGAAGATGTTTCACATGAAACAAAAGTTCCTAGCATGAGCAATTCTATTGCTCCACACAGAAACAGTGAAAGCGATAAAACAGGAAGCGTTTCACGTGAAACAACTGGATTGTCGGCGCAAAACAATAAGCATGCTCGGAAAAGATCGGCAATGCCTTCTCTTGATGAAGTTACTCGCCCAATGGATTTCTTCTTTGGCGATTCAGCTTCAGCAACTTTCGTTTCGGGAAATCAAAAGAACAAGGAAACGAATAATACTGAACAGAACAGCAATGCTAACAAAACAGAAAAAACCGCAGAAAATGAACCTTTAAAGCCAATTAATGGCGGATATTTAGCATATATTAAGCCTCTTGATATTGTGCCTAACGCGCATCAGCCGCGCACAATTTTTGATGAAGATGAACTGCGTGATCTTGCATCTTCAATCAAAGAAGTCGGAGTGTTGCAGCCTATAGTAGTTAGGCCAATTGCAGATGCGGACAAAAATAATGAGAATATTGCTCATTACGAACTTATTATGGGTGAGCGCAGGTGGAGAGCTTCTCAGCTTGCAGGTTTGAGTACAGTTCCAGCAATTGTTCGCACAACAGCAGACGATGATATGCTTCGAGATGCGTTGCTTGAAAATCTTCACCGTGTAGCACTTAATCCTTTAGAAGAAGCTGCAGCTTATTCTCAGATGATTGATGAATTTGGCCTCACTCAAGCGCAACTTTCGCAATCTGTTTCTAAATCTCGACCGCAAATTGCTAATACGTTGCGATTGTTAAATTTGCCCGTTGGAGTGCAAAAGCATGTTGCTTCTGGCGTTATTTCTGCAGGTCATGCTCGCGCTTTGCTTGGGCTGGATAAGCCGGAAGATATGGAGGATCTTGCAAATCGAATTATTGCTGAAGGCTTATCTGTGCGCAGTACGGAAGAAATTGTGTCGCTTAAAACAGAAAATTCAGTGCAGAAAGTAGCCCGTACTCGCATTCGTAGAAATAATCAATGGGCAAGTTCTCCTATTAGGCATCAGCTTGAAAAGAAGTTTGCCACAAAAGTTGCTATTAAGGGTACAGAAAATCACGGGCGCATTGAAATAGTATTTTCTTCTCCTGATGAAATGAAGCGTATAGTTGATTTGCTTGTACCTGACAATAATCAGTAACTCGTAATTTTTGAAAATTTACAATACCAACAAAATTGCTGTATGTAACACGCCGTTTCAACAGTACAATTAGATGTTAGTAAAGAAAAATACTGTCATTATTTATTGCATGCATGTAGGAAGATGAGGAACATATGGAACCTCGGCTGGGAGATATTGTACTAAATCGGTATGTTTTAGTATCGCTTTTGCGCAATGAAGCTGGCTTGCAAGTGTGGCAAGCAAATGACCGCATACTTACGCAGGATTGTCAGCTGTTCATTGTTAGAGATTCGCGGTTCCTTCCAGAGGTCAATACAATTGCATCTACTTTGGTTTTATCTCACAGCCGTAACTTTACTCAAGTTTTGCAATTGCAGCATCATGAATCACTAGCTCTAATTGTTACAGCGCTTGATCGTGGCGTAACTATTAATGATTATTTAGCTAAAAAGAAGTCTCCGCTAAGTTATGAGGCTATACGAACAATTGTTGCTGAAACTGCGCAAGCTTTAAGTAAGCTTCTTGGCAATAATATTACGCATCGCGCTGTTTCTAGTGATACCGTGCGCATTACTGCTACGGGTGTTGAGCTTGCTGATACTCCAGTAAGCCCGTTGCTGGAAGACATAACGCAGCTGCAAAAGAATAAAAATCGCCAAAAGCAAACTATGGAACATGTTGCAACTCGGCAGCTTGCATCATTACTGTATGCTCTTATTACTAAAACTTCTTCGCGAGTACAAGCGCATTTTGATGCTTCAATGCTTCCTGAAGATACGCCTTCGGAATTTAGGATGATTTGTACTCGCAGCCTTTCGCGCGATAATGCTCAAGTAGTTCCTATGGCTTCTATTGCTGAATTAATGGCATTGTTGGGTTCGTATACTCCGCTTTCTAAGTTGACAAATAATGACATTGATATTGACGGCGTAACTAGTGCAGCTTCTATTAGTAATGTGCGTTTGAAAAGCGCAAAAGACGATGTTATTCTTCCTTTGCCAGAAGATCTTACGCAAAGTGAGGAACAGTTTGATGCGCAATTTATGCAGCAGAATGATGAGCAAAATATCGGCAATCTGGCTATGTCTTCGCCTTCTAATGGTGATTCTGCAGCAAACGGCGGATCTGCAAAGTTAAGTAATAGTTTCAAGAATGCTGGGCGCACTCTTGGCTCATTGCTTAAACGAAATAATGCTAATTTGTCAGATGAAAATAACAGTGAAAATAATTTTGATGACGAAAGTAACACTAATACGGATATTGATTTTCACGATATTGCGGCAGCGGAGATGGCAAGCATTCTTGCTCCTACAGACCTGGATACAGATGACGCTATTTTCCCAACTTTATCCGCATCGTATAAGCATTTCCCGGATTCAGCTACTTCGCACAATATTTTTGATCGCACCAACAATACTTCTAATCAAGTCCAAAAAAACGATATTTCTGAAACAAGCGTTGGCAGTAGTTTTGATTTTGAACACTTGCTCAGCGACAACGCTCAGCATACTGAGTTGATGTCTCGTCCGCAAAATCTAACTTCGGAAGGTGATTCTACTGGTCGCGTTCCAGTAGTAGATACCCATGGTAGGTTTATTGCTCCTGGTGAAGAATCAGCGCGAGCGTTGAGAGATGAGCTTAATAACAGTCAAGATGGAGATGAAATTTCAAGCAGCGCTCCGTCCTTGCCGCCAAGTTTCCAACCGCGAGAACAAGCTGAAAATCTGCATAAAACAAAACAAAACTCGTCCAATAGCAACAACACTATTGCGGATGCAAAAATTTGGTTCGGCATGTCAACCAAAGTTATTGCAATCGGCGCAGTTTCGTTACTGCTTATTCTTGGCTTACTTTTAGCTTTGCATGGATTATTTGGTACGCATGAAAGTGCAGATAATTTTAGCAACAATGGCTCTTGGGATAGCACAAGCCTTGAGGAAGTTCCTTTTGGCAGCCAAGGTGTTCTTCCTCAAGAAAAGCATGTTGCTAAGAAGCATTTAGGCAAAAAGCAAGTTCGAGCTGTACCTCAACCTGCAATTCCTAACAATACTGTGGCGTATAAGGCTGATAGGTATCAGTTCTTAAGCTTCCCTGCGCAACAACCTGGCTATGGCTACTACATTCATTTAACTGAGCCGCAATCTGTGTATCGTTTTGTTATTTCTATACGATCTGCAGGCGGTCACGCATATCTACTTGCAGATACTAAGGATGATCCTACAAAAGGCACTCAGGTGGCAGATTTTACTTTCGATCAAAGTGGAACTACAGACGTGAAACTCACGAAAATTGTAAAATCTCAAGACTACATGCTTTGGGTTCCAAAAGACACTATGCCAAACAACAGTCTTTACATTAATTCTGTGAAACTGTACTAATTGTTTATATTTATAATCAATTCTTTAGTTACGAGCAACTTGAGGAAATAATTTATGGAAAACAACATTCGCAAAGTTATTATCATTGGTTCAGGTCCAGCAGGATATACTGCAGCAATATACTTAGGTCGTGCTGGGTATAAGCCGCTTGTTATTGCTGGAGCACTTACTCCAGGCGGCCAATTGATGAATACTACCGAAGTTGAGAATTACCCAGGTTTTCCAGAAGGCATACTAGGTCCGGATTTGATGGATGCTATGCAGAAGCAGGCTGAAAAATTTGGTGCTGAAATACTGTTGGATGATGTAATTTCTGTAGATTTTAGCAGCCCCGTAAAGCGCGTAAAAGTAAGCGAGGGTGTAACTTATGAGGCTGAGGCTGTTATTGTTTCTACGGGCTCGCAAGTACGCAAATTGGGCGTGCCTGGAGAGCAGGAATACTCTGGACGAGGAGTGTCGTATTGTGCAACATGCGACGGTTTCTTCTTCCGTGGAAAGCCAATTACGGTTGTGGGCGGTGGAGATTCTGCCTTTGAAGAAGCTCAATTCCTTTCGCGCTTTGGATCTTCTGTCACTCTAATTCACAGGCGAGAAGAATTCCGCGCTTCAAAAATTATGGTTGATCGAGCAAAGCAAAACAAAAAAATTCAGTTCATTTTAAGTAGCGTAGTCGATGAAGTTCACGGAGATGGTAACGAAGCTACTTCCTTGACGATTCGCAATGTTCACACTGGAAAAACTCAAGAAATTGAGTCATCTGGGCTGTTCGTAGCAATCGGACACACTCCAGCAACAAAGTTCTTAAATGGCGCATTAAACCTTAACAGCGATGGGACTATTGTTGTTGACGGCGATTCAACGCGTACATCTGTTGATGGTGTTTTTGCGTGTGGAGATGTGGTTGATAGCGTGTATCGTCAGGCAATTTCCGCAGCAGGAATGGGATGCCGCGCAGCGCTTGACGCACAGGCGTACCTTAACAAAAAAGACGCATAAAAGCACATACTCAATATTGGTAAATCTTATACGCGTCTTTAAGTGGGATTGTTTCACCGTGCTCGCGTAATAGCGCGAATAAACTATAGAAGAATAAATTCTCACCTATTTTGATTGCTAGTTGAAATATTATTTGAAATATTATTTGAAATAATATTTCGCGTAGATTGAACTTTACGTGGAGTTCGATTCTTTTCTTGGTTTTGAATTTGTTGAGATTGATTTTTTGCAGTATCTTCAAAAATTTTAGCAAGCGGAATAAGTGCAGGAACTTTTTTAGAAAGCTTACTAATTATTGGGGCAGATAAATCTACAAGCTCACTGGTTTTCAAAAGTAAAAGTGTAGCTAAATAAACAATCGCAATAATAATCGTCATTACAGCGCAAACAAGTATTGCATGCCCCCACCTTAACAAGCCGTGCAAATGCGGAGAATCAAGGCTTAAAACGCCTAATAGTGGCTTACGTACCAGCAATCCGACCAATATTGCAACCACCGATGCCACAACTATTTTCACGTGCGTAACGATAATACGTCGATCGTCTAAATTGCCGTTAAAACGGTTGCGAAGCATACTAGACAAAGAAGGAAAAGTAACGAAGAAACTTATTGACACACAAGCGCCTAAAGACGCAACCCAATAAGTAGGCGGTAAGAAATTAACGCAAGAAATAAAAGTAACAAGTTCAGTAAAAAGTTGCGCTGCTGCAAAAATAAAAGGACTTTTTCCATCCTCAAATGCAAAAAACGTGCGCTGAATAATCAAATAGCAACTCGTAAGAGGCAAACCAAAAGCCAACATCATTAACGGCATTGCCATCAAATTAGCTTCTTGCAAACTTATTGAAGGAATTAAAGCTAACGAAATTGGCATCGGAATAACAATAAAAACAACGGTAAAAAAGCACATAATTATGCTTACGTTGCGTATTGCTTCACTTAAATCGTTACGCGCGCTACGCAAATCATGCGACGCTACTGCGCGTGAAATCTTAGGGAAAATAGCTGTTGCCACAGATACAGCAACTAAAGAGTAAGGCAGCAAAAACATGGTATAAGCGTTTTGATAAGTGGCATTACCGGCCACCTTAAACTGATCCAATCCCAATCGTTGCTCTGCTACAAAAGGCACACTTGTAGTTATGTGAGTAGTAATCATAACAACAATTTGCGTAACAATAACTATTCCAGTGCTCCACGCTGCAACTGGACCCATAGAACGTAAGCCAATATCTCGTATGCCAAAACTAGGACGATAATGTATACCGCTTTTCATAAGAGGCCAAAACAGCACTAAAGCTTGTGCTGCAACTCCAAGAGTCCAAAATCCGGCGGTAAGAAGTATTGAATTTCCATTCCAAAAACTCAACGGCTTATATACTGCTTTTCCAAACAAAACAATAAAAGCACCAAAACCAAGGCAGCTAATAATATTCGCCGCAACTGAGCTCCACGCGTACATCGCAAAACGGCCTTTTGCTGCAAGCACCTGCCCAAGAACCGTGTAAAGCCCGTAGAAGAAAATTTGTGGCATGCACCACAGAGTAAACGAGCATGTTAAAGTTTGCATTTCTGCGCTGCCACCCGCATAAAGCATGGTGAGTATAGGAGTTGCAGCTGTCATAAGGATAGTAACAGCAATAAGCAGCATGATAGCAAACGTAATCAGCTTATTTAAGCGTTCTTCCGCATTCTTCTTTTCTAGTGTGCGAACAATTTGAGGAACTAGCACAGCGTTAAAAATGCCGCCGGAAACAAGCGTGTAAATAAGCTGAGGAATCATTGAGCCAGCCTGATACGCATTTGCTGCCAATCCCGTGGTTCCTAAGGCTGCTGCGAGTAGAATGGTGCGCAATTGCCCCGTAATGCGGGATGCGGCCGTTCCACTGGCCATAATAACGGAATTTCGACCTACTGAGCTCATTCGTCCGGATCCTTTTTACGGTGGAATTGCCTCCAAAGACCAAGCAACCCAAGCATGAAAGCAAATATTATAATAATCGTACCGCTTTTATCGCTAATTTGCAGCGTACTAGTTATTAGTGTGTGCTCTGGTTTAGAAAAAGCGTGATTCTGATTATCTTCCAGCACGAAAGTTGCTTTAGTGTGAAGTGAAGTAGTGATTCTCAGCGGCAAAGTGATTTGTGTTTCGCTATTTGCAGGAATGCTTACTAAAGTTTTACGGCGCGTAACTATTTCCATAGCGTGAGTATCTGCAGATAAATAAACTTTTACAGGATACTGGTATGCGTTACTAATAGTTATTGGCATACTTGCTGTTTCGCTTACAGCTGTAATATCTCGTGGAGGAATTATGCGAATTCCAGAAAGCAGCGTGCTAACAAAATTTTCAGAATTGTTTTCTGCAGGATTCTGGTCGTTCGGCTGAGTGTTTTTGTTGCTGTTACCAGCTTTAACTTTTGTACTATTATCTTTTGGACTATTATCTTTTGAACTATCGTCCAGTTGACTACTTGTATTATTTGTATTATTTATTAATTCGTGTAAGGCAATATTGTCGTACAGCTTTAATAAATATTCGCACCAAGATTTTGAATTAATTTTACTTTTTGACTTAATTGTCTGTTTTGCAAGGGCTTGAGCGTCGCCTTCTGTGTTTCGCAAGTGAATTGCTTTGCTGTGATCAACAATATTGTGCGTGAAGTATAAAACGTCTTTTCTGCGTTTAGACAAATTATTTAGTGTAGAGCGCCTTATTTTAGCAGTTGCGGCACTAATTCCGCTGCTGTGAGGCATTGCTCGAAGAATGCTATTTCTTCTCCAATACGGCAAGGTGTCGTCTTGCTTAATTTTTGTCATACTAGATAAATCACTTAACGAAAGCCAATTTGATTGCTCTAGCGCGTTCATAACAGAATCAATATTGGAAATATCTGTTTTATTGGAGAAAGTAATAAGAATGTGACGGTCTACGTAAGGCTGTTCCATTTGATAGAAGGCACTTTGCGCAACTAAACGGTTTATGCGTCCTGCTTGTGTGCGCTCGCTAATAGCGTTAAAACTTGTCGGATTGCCGTTAGCTAAGGTTGTAAGCACTTCCTGCGGTGTTAGAACTCGAACGTTTCCTGCAGGAGTGTTTATGTCGTATACGCCGTCGCTAATAGCGAATTTAGATGAGTCTGAGTCAAATTCGTCTGTGGCAATAACTGTGTTGTATCCGTTGCGCTTTGCCTGTTCTAAAGCGCTAATAGTCCATTTTCCGTAAGTTTGCCAAGCGAATGATTGAATAGGATTATGTTTGCTTTGAGTGGATTGTTTTGCTTCGTTTTGATTAGTAGGATTTTGCGTATTTTGCGTATTTTGCGTATTTTGTGAGATTTGTGCAGGCTGCAATGTTTGAACGTTTTGTGTATCTTGCGAATTGCTGTAAGACCAAGATTTTTCATTAATCCCGGCGGAAAGGTATGCGTTGGGATTTTTATCGTCAGCATATGCGCTAATATCAAATCCGGACTTCTGCATGTATGCGTTTGGTTTAAGCGGTGAACGTGCCGCATGCAAAGAATTTATGTCTGCAATAGTCTGCAGTTTTGCGTGTTTGCTAACTAAATTTGCTTGTTCAAGAATATGGTGAGTTTCAGATTTGCTTATTTGCAATAAATCGTTATTGTGCTGATGATGCTTTTTGATATCAGATTTTGGTACATGCTGATTATTGGCTAAAATCGGCATCAGTGCAGTAAGTTTCATTGCTGGCAAATTAGGAATATGCATGCCATCGTTTGATCTTGTAAAGAAAGAAAGTATAGACTTGCGGCGCGAATAATCGTCAGAAAAATATGTGATTTTTAACGGTTTTGGACCCCAATTCCAAATATTTTGTAATTCTGGATTGTCTGCTGGCAGGTCAAATCGAATTGTAGATGTGTCGCCTGCTGATAATTTGGCAGTTTTTACAGAACCTAAAATTTGAGGAGTTGGTATAAGAGACTCGCCTTGAGCCCAATTTTGCAAGTCTGTGCGTGACACAAAAGTGTAGTTTGAATTAATAGAAAGCCTAACTGTTCCTTCTGGCAAAGGCGTTTCTGACTTTAGTGTTACGGTAAGATGATACCCACTTTTGTCCGTTACAACAGGGGTTGCCTGCTTTATGCTAAGCTCAATTCCTTTGCTGTGAAAATCATCGTAATAGTACTTTTGTTGCCTATTTTTTAGGTCAGATGCAGCGTGCGAAGCGTACTCGTTTGAATGGGTTGTATCTGCTCTTGCCTCTTGTACTAAACCAATATTTTGCGCACTTTGAGCACATAGTAAAGAAAATGCTATGGCTATAATCGCAATTAATGCTACCAGTAAACGAAATGCCGAATAATGTACGCGATTAATTGTACTCAGAGTTGTTTTCAGAATTGCTCTCAGTAAAGAAAATACGGCACAATATACACAATGCGGAGCGTTATTTGGTAAACCCTGTGCTGAGCATGTGATTTGGTTCTTATGCGTTAGATTCTTCACTTCTGGACCGCCTACGTGCCTTTTTTGCATATAGCCATGCAACTTTGCGTTCATTTGGATAGCTTAATATAGCGTTCAAATCTTTGAAATTAACCCATATAGCGTCTTCTGCCTCATGATCCGGGTCACCTAACACCGAAAGGTCGCCGCTTACATAACGCAAAGCAAAATGGTGTACTAGTTTATGCACACGGTGAGTTGTTCCTGTGAACCAGTAGTCAATTGTTGCGATTGAATCAACTACTTCACCAATGATGCCAGTTTCCTCGTGAATTTCACGAACTGCAGTTTCCCTAGGTGTCTCACCCTTCTCAATATGTCCTTTTGGTAAGCACCATTCAAGATGACCGCTTCTTGAGTGACGAGCAATAATTGCGACACGCCCGAGTGAGTCAAAAACTAGTCCTCCAGCAGAATATTCTCGAATAATTGGCAAATCTTGAGCGTCTAAAGATGCAAAAGTTGTAGGAGCATCTGTTAGTCTGCGCTGCGGCATAAGTGCCGGAGAGACCGCCGGAATTATTGTCGTTTTTTGTATAACTTCACTAATTTCTACTGCCTCATGTTTAGGTTCATTATCTTCAGAAAAGATTGGAATATCAACGAAAACTTGCGTATTCTCATCATTTTGTACGCAGGATTTTTTACTGTGTATTCTTGCTAAATCAAGAGGTGTTACAGAAGGCTTAGTCTGATTTTGGGTATGATTATCCGCAAGCTTGGCGAGCATACGTCGTAAATCTGCAGGAGTAACCATACACTCCACATTACTCAATCCGCTGTGCATTGGGGTAACGGTATGCTGGAATATAGATTGATTTTTGCTGAAAGGGTGTCGGTAAGGGTGACTGAAAACTTTGAGGTTTGGCCTGAAGCTGTAGAGTTGGGGCGACTTTTCGCTGAGCATAATTATGAACTTGCATTAGTTGGTGGTCCGGTTCGCGATATGCTGTTGCATCGCGTGTCGCATGACCTTGATTTTTGTACGTCTGCGCGTCCGGAAGAATTCGAGCCAATTCTGCGCCGTTGGGGACACGACGGTTTTTGGGATATGGGTCGTAAATTTGGCACGTTAGGCGCTATGCGTCGACGTGCAGATGGTACGGAAGTAAAAGTTGAGATTACTACGTACCGTTCTGACGTATATGATCCAGATTCTCGCAAACCTGAAGTTAAGTATGGTGACTCTTTGGAGGGTGATCTTTCTAGAAGGGATTTCACAGTAAATTCGATGGCTTTGCGCGTGCCTGATTTGGAATTTGTGGATCCTTTCGGTGGAGCTAACGATTTAGCGAAAGGTGTGTTGCGAACTCCTGTTGATCCGCGTCAGTCTTTTGACGATGATCCTTTGCGTATGATGCGTGCCGTGCGTTTCGTAGCTCAACTTGGTTTTACTATAGAAGCTAACACTGCTGAGGCTATCGTAGATATGGCAGATAGGCTTGATATTGTTTCAGCTGAGCGTGTTCGCGACGAGATTACTAAAATGCTACTTTCGGACAGGCCTCGTAAAGGTTTGGAGGCTCTTGTTGAATCTGGCATTGCTAAGCGAGTGTTGCCAGAAATTCCAGCATTGCAGCTTGAGATTGATGAAAATCATCGCCATAAAGACGTGTTTGAGCACACTATGATTGTTCTTGAGCGTGCTATTTCGTTGGAAACTGATCAAGAAGGACCTGTGCCAGCCCCTGATTTGACTTTGAGATTGGCTGCATTATTACACGATATTGGCAAACCTCGCACGCGTAAATTTGAGGATGGTGGAAAAGTGAGTTTCCATCATCATGATGTTGTTGGTGCAAAAATGACGCGCAAACGTTTGAAGGCTTTGCATTTCGACCATCATATTATTGACGATGTTAGCGAGTTAGTGAATTTGCATTTGCGCTTCCACGGTTACGTTGATGAGCCGTGGACTGATTCTGCAGTTCGTCGTTATGTAAAAGATTCAGGGCATTTATACGAGCGTTTGAATAGGCTTACTAGAGCCGACGCAACCACGCAAAATCGTCGTAAAGCGTTAATGTTTGAGCGCGCAATGGACGAAATGGAACAGCGTGTGCGCGAGCTTAAAAAGCAAGAAGATTTCGATGCTATTCGTCCGGATGTTGACGGTAATGAAATTATGCAATTACTTAATTTACAGCCAGGCCCTGTAGTTGGTGAAGCTTATAAGCATATGCTCGATTATCGTCTTGATAATGGTCCTGTGGAGCATGATATTGCGGTTGCGGAATTGCAGCGCTGGTATAACGAAACTTATAGCAAATAAAGTACAAATATAAGCTACGTAATTATAAGCAACGTAATATTAGTAATTTTTTAATTTACTGGATTATGCTGAGTTGCTTTAGGAAGTTGCTTAATAGAATCTGCTTTTACGCAGCCGCGCACTTCTTGTATTGCAGCTCCAGCCGCAGGAACGTCAACTTTTGGACGAAGATTATTAAAAGTTGAGCCAAGCACAATGTCAATAAGCTTATCTTGGCGATCGTCCATGCGCATAACAGCATCAACAAAATTAGAATTTACTGTATATGCTTCATTAATAGCGTTCTTGCCAAAATAAATCGTCGTGCGTTTTACGTTGCTAGTTTTGTTGTTGTTGACTTCGGTAAGATTAAAACCTCTAGCATTTAAAGCTTCGCCAACAGCCCGAGCAAAACCGCGGAATTTTGTGCCATTTAACACTCGAATAGACACAGCGCGATTGTCAATATAAGGAGTTTTTGTGCCTTCTTTGCTTTTAATTGCGCAAGGTGCTGTTACGCCGTAATTTGGATTATCTTTTGGCGTAGAAGCTGAATTTATGCCGAAAACATGGAATTGCACAAGTAGTGAAAGTACGAAAGCAACTGCCAACCCAATGCTTACAGATGTAATCACAGACCGTTTCCTTTGATACATGAAAGCTTTACGAGCAATACGTTCATCGTATTCTTGCGCCATGTTCACTTCCGATCTGCTAGTTTATCTTCGCGTTTTTAATTGTTTTGCAGCGCATTTATTAAAGCCGCAAATCTCAATATAAACTGCATTTTACTGACTATGTATGACTGAAGTAAGATGCGCTACTTAGTATTTAAGTAATAAAATATGCGAAGCTCGCTTGCGTAACAATTTATCTAAATATTAAAACTAATATTGCTAATCTTCACAGCTTTTGCACGCAGCATATAATGCAATAAATTCTTCGCAAGTAAGAGTTTCTCCGCGTCTAGTTGGATCAATTCCAGCTTTTTTGTACGCTTCTTCTGGAACCTGATGTTTAAGCGCTGCATGTAACGTTTTACGACGCTGCTGGAAAGCAGCATCAATAAGCGAAAACACTCCTTCGCGCTCGCTACTGTCTCCTTTACTCACAGAATCTCTTGTAAAAGACACAAGCGCGGAATCAACATTTGGTGCAGGCCAAAACACATTGCGGCCAATAAGCCCTGCGCGCTGGGACTTTCCGTACCACGCTAACTTTACGCTAGGCGTGCCGTATACTTTGTTTCCAGGCTGAGCGCATAATCTGTCCGCAACTTCTTTTTGAACCATTACTAAGAAGTGCTGCAAATTACTAAATTTTTCAAGTAAAGTAAGCAAAATAGGCGTGGCAACGTTATATGGCAAATTTGCAACAAGCGTAAATTTCTGAGCGGTTGCAAGTTGTGGCACGTCGTCAGCATTTATTGTTAAAGCGTCTTTAAGAATCACATTAAACCTATGTGCAGCATCAGGCATGAATTCTTCTACTGTGTGTGGAAGACGATTGGCTAATTGAGGATCAATTTCTACGGCTGTAAGATGCGCGCCGGTTTGCAATATTGCAAGAGTGAGAGAACCAAGCCCAGGACCAACTTCCATAACAGTGTCTCCTGCTTGCACGCCGGCCGCAGCCACAATTTTCCGCACAGTGCCAGGATCAATAACGAAATTTTGACCGAACTTTTTTGTAGGTGTAATACCTTCTTCTGCAGCGATACGTCGAATATCTGCCGCACCTAAAAGCTGACCGTTAGTTTCAGTGTTGAGTTCTGTCAATGTGTACCATCCAATTAAGATTTAATGATATTTAATAGTATTTGATTTAGCACAGTGGAATTATTATTTAGTACCAACCAATTTCGTGGGAATGCCTTACAGCGCCGCTAGGAGACCCATAGTGCGCTTTAATATACGTTAAGCCCCAGCTGATTTGCACCGCCGCGTCCTCATGCCAGTTTGCTCCAGCGCTACTCATTTTGTTTGCAGGAAGAGCTTGAGGGATTCCGTAAGCATGTGAGCTTGGGTTCTCAGCATTCCATCTCCAACCTGACTCCTTGTTCCACAGCCAAACGAGGTCATCCCATTCTTTTCCGGTCCAGCCCATTTGTGCTGCCGCTCCTTGCGCAAAAAGTTTAGCTTGTTCAGGGGTGGCATGAACTAGGCTGTTAGGATTATCTGCAGGCGCTGGTGCTGGAGGATTTGGTGCTGGTGCAGGATTTTGCGTTTGCGCAGGTGTTGAAGATTGCTGATTAGCTTGTGCCTGCTGATTAGTTGCATTTTGAGCAGGTTTTTCGCCTTCGCTTCCCTTCTGGTTTTGTCCCTGGTTTTGGCTCTGACCTTGGTTTTGGCCTTGTCCTTGAGCTGTAGATTGATCTTGATTATAAGATTGTTGAGTATTTTGCGTATCTTGACTTTGTGCCTGAGCCGGCTTTTGTTCAGCTTTTTGCTCTTGTTTAGGTGCTTTATTTTGCGCAAGTTGCTTATCTTTTGCTCGCGGTTCTTGTTTTTGCGCATTATTTTGTTGAACAGGTGCAGGATTAGCTTTTCCAATAGCGATAACCTGATTAATTGCAGGTTTTATTAGATTTTGTGAAATAAGCGTGGCGCTTTCAGGCTTTCCGTCTACGTATGTTACGTTATACGTGTCTTCGCGCTCGCCGTTAGCGCCTTCTTGTTGCACTACTCGCGCGTTTGCTGGAAGCTTAGGATCAATCACAGTTTGCGTGGCAAAAGGTAGTGAAACTGTGCGAGTTTCTTTACCGTGTGTTACTCGCGAAATACGTAAAATAGTCTTATTGCCTTCTTCTTCTACGCTTACGCGATCTTCTTTTCCGAGCACAATTCCTTGCGCGTCTAAAATTGCGCTTGCTGGAAGTTTTCCGTCTGGAGCAATTCGTGTTTTACCGTCTGCAATAACAGTAATTGGGCCTTTTTTATTTATTGACAATCCGCAAGTAAGTTGATCATAAATATTTTGCAAATTTACTGTGATTCGCTCAGCGTTTTTAGCGTTTGCTTTAAAGAATCCAATAAGTTGATCGACGCTGGTTGCAACGGTCCAAAATGGTATTGTGACGCCGTCTACGGTAATAGAAGTTTGGTAAGCGCTACGAACGGTAACAGTAGCGTGATTTGTTAAAATATCTCCGGATGAAGAAATGATCTGATCATGCGTTTTTACAGGTATTTTTTGCTCTTCTAGCAGGCGAATTGAGGTGGTGGCATAAGTGTTGACTATGCGGGTTTTGCCATTCACAACCAATGCTACTGATTTTTGAGATGTAAACGCGAATAGTCCCATTGCTGCAAATGTTAAAGATAGTATGCAAGCGATAATACGGGTACGTCGCATAACAATTAAACGTCGAGGCGTCCATCGACGTGCCATATAGCCACTCCCTTCATCTAAAACTAAATTTTATTATACCTTCTGCGCTGCATTGGTAATTAAACGCAAAACAGAATAAAAATGGGGGCGGGAGAGAAGGGGATGTTCCCGCCCCCCTATGAGGTGGAGCTGGTTGGGGGACGCTCCACTCTCACCTCGGAAACCCTGAGTTGGGGGAAGGTTTCCGAGTTCTTACTCGCGAAAAGTTTTTTATTATAAAAATGATTTAGCAGCAGATAGCTTATCGTTACCTTCATCATACGCCATAATTTCGGCAGTAGACATGAAAGTAACAATCTTTTTCATTTTTAAGTAGTCAGTATACCATTCAATTCTCTGCTTTAAGTATTGGACGCCATTATATGCGATACAAAAGATAACAAAACCAGTATCTTCAAAATTAATTCAAAAATCAAATAAGAAATCAAATAAAATCATAAAAATGGAGCCTCCTGCCGGGATCGAACCGGCGACCTGCCGCTTACAAGGCGGCCGCTCTGGCCATCTGAGCTAAGGAGGCGTATTCACACGTGCATAACGAATATGTCATGTAGAACATTGTTTAGTGTACCATATGCCACGTCATTACAAAATTATGGTGTTGCTAATTGTTGTAACTCTGCTTTAATTCGAAAAGAATGTGTCAAATTTGGCGTTGTAAAGCATTAACATAATTCAGTATGGAAGATGTGAGCATGTTTGATTTGCGTCCTGGCAGTAGTGTTGGCGGATACACGCTTGTTAATAGGCTTGGCGGCGGCGCTATGGGCTCAGTTTGGCGAGTGCGCGACGATGGTGGCAACCAGTATGCTATGAAAATATTGCGTGATTCAGTGAATGCGTATCGTGAAAATAGTGAAGACGATGAACAGGCTCGCGCTCGTTTGCGGCTAAAACGAGAAGCTTTAGCATTGCAGAAAATACATCATCCTGGAGTTTGTTCGATTGTAGATATGGAGCTTGATGCTTCGATTGCGTTTATTGTAACTGAATTAATTGAAGGTCGAAATTTGCGTGAAGACGTTGAAGAAAATGGACCTTATATTGCGGATGATTTGGAGAGGCTTTCTAGCAAACTGATTGATGCTGTGAAAGCAGTGCACGAAGCTGGTATTATTCATCGAGATATTAAGCCTACGAATGTTATGATTGCTGCGCATGGGCCTGTGCTGGTTGATTTTGGCATTGCTATGGGTGAAGGCGAAAGTCATGTTACGCGTACAGGGTTGGTTATGGGTACGCCTGGGTTTATTGCTCCAGAAATTATTGAGGGTGAAGATTCGGATGAGATTACGGATTGGTGGTCTGTTTCTGCAGTGCTTGCGTTTGCGGCTACTGGTAAGCCAGTTTTTGGCACAAAACCTTTGCTTGCGGTTTTAGAGCGTGCAGCTTCTGGTAATGCAGATTTAACAGGCTTGCCTCCTAAGACTATGGCTGCTTTTCGTAAGGCATTACAACCTGTTCGCGAACAACGTTGTTCTCCTTCTGAGTTGGAGCAAGCAATTAGTCAAGATGCTATGGATCCTTTATCTTGGCCGGAGGCGAACCGCCCTTTTGATAAAAACTCTGCGTGCAATGACGTGCGCAGAATGTGGCGTGAATCCGTTAGTGATACAAATCATGAAACTGAGCGTGAAACTGAGCGTGAAACAATCGCAATAAACTCAAATAATCAAACTGCAACTACAACTATGCCTGTAAACGCTACGGCTGTTATTCCTAAATCAACTAATCCAAATTACGATAATTCAAGTAACGATAATTTAAGTAACGATAATTCTGGCAACGATAATTCTGGCAACGATAATTCTGGCAACGATAATTCTGGCAACGATAGTACTGCTGGAAATAATGCTATAAATCAATATTCTTACTTATATCGCGGAAGGTGGGCGTTGTGTGTTTGTGCGATTGTATGCGCTGCAATTGCTTGCGTAAGCTTGCTTGATGCCGTCGGTTTCTCAATATGCGTTATGTGGATTGGTTCCGCTGCTGGATACAATATTGCGTCGAGTTTTCACAGGCAGCAGCTCAACAATGGCATCGTTCCTCGCCACAATACTGCTATGCGCGTTGCTTCACTCCCGTGGCATATTATTCGAGGGCTTTTATACACTTTTCCGCGCGTTTTTGTAATTTTAATTGCTGGCGTAATTGGATCTGTTGTTTACCCGCTATGTTGCGGTAATAATCCAGAATTGTTAGCTGTAAATTTTGGGGATTTGCATATTCTTTTACCAACGTATGAGCCAAGTGTTTTTTCGCACACTTCATTTGGCTACGCAATTGGTTTTGTTGTTGCGTGGATTGTGCTTGCTTTTATAAAGAGCACAACAACGTTCTACTTAGGCTTAGGAGCGTTGTTAGGTGCTGGAAAATCTGCAAAACGGTAAATAAAACAATAAAACATTACGTGCGAATAACATATTATTCTCAGTTGATGCCATCAATTAAACTATAGGGCAGTCGTATTTGTTATATGTGCACTGCTGGGAGAATATCTTAGTGGGAAGATTAAAAATAGATTGAAGGATAGCGATGCCTAAAATTCAAGTAGACAACATAAGCCGGAATGGTTCGTCAACAACTAGACGCGAAAAAGCTTTGAAAAATCAAGAACAACTTGTTATCGAGGCGCGTGAACGTCGTCAGCAGACAATTATCGGAGTTATTGTAGTAATTATTGTTATAGCTATGCTATCCGCAATTGGTGTTACTACTTATCAAGCTGTTTATGCTCCGATGCAAATGAAGATTGAACAATCTGATAAGTCTAAAAATGAACTAAAAAAACTTTCTGCTAAATATAAACCAAAGATGGCGAATGCTGAAGGTGGAATTCTTATGAGCAAGCTTGGTTACAACAAGCCTGCCGGAAAAGCTCCAACTGTTGCAGTGTATTTTGACCCTCTGTGCCCAGGTTGCGGTGAATTTAATCGCACTGCAGATAAAACTTTATTTACCATGCTAAAAGCTGGACAGATTAACTTGGAACTGCACCCAATGTCGTTCTTGGATCAGTTTTCTGCCGGTTCTTATTCGAGTCGCGTGACTTCTTCTATTGAATACATTGCGGAAAACGATGATAACCCAGAGCACTTGATGCGGTTTATTAACAATATCTTCAGCAAGGATTTCCAACCAGAAGAAGGAAAGAAGCAGAAGCCAGTTAGTAACGAACAGTTAATCGAGCAAGCTAAAAAAGCTGGTATTGATGCTTCCGTTGCTAGTAAGGCTTTTGAACGTCGTTACTTAGTGTGGCAGCGTGCAATAAACAAGTATGTTCCTGATTTCTTAGAATTGTTGAACGTTTCTGGACCTAGTAAAGGTTCTATGACAACGCCAACCGTAACAATTAACGGTAAGTTGCTTGATATGAATGCTGCTAGTGAAAAGAATATGAAGACGCTTGATGCAATTTTGCATTGCATTGGTCTTAATAAGGGAAAAGTTGGCGTCGCTGGCGAAATGCCTAAAGTGTCTAACACTGACTCCCCTATTTCCTTGTAGCGCATAGATTATTTAGTTAAAGCGGACGTTGGGTTTATGCCTAACGTCCGTTTTTCTATTGCGCCTTCTTGCATAAACAAATGATTATATAATTGTAGATTTTTTGCGGCAAAAACCAACTATTGTTTAACTGTTTTCTTGTGCTTATTTATTTTTTCGACACGCCGAGTATTGAGAAAATACTGATTTTTTGCTGTTTTTCTAAGGGAAACATGATATATTAAGGCATGGCTCAACGAAGAGAACCTTCAATGGACCAGGTAAGTAATTGTGAACAACTAGTACCCGCCGATGTAGGAATTGGGATTATGAGTTCACACCCTTCACTACGGATCGTTCGGCACGTACCTGCCGATGAAAGGACATATCATGGCAGAAGTTATATTCGATCATGTAACTCGTATCTACCCTGGCAACGATAAGCCATCGGTTGACGATTTGAACATGACTATTAAAGATGGCGAGTTCCTCGTACTGGTTGGTCCATCTGGTTGCGGTAAGTCGACTACTTTGCGTATGTTGGCAGGCCTTGAAGAGGTAAACAAAGGACGTATCCTCATTGGTGGCCGCGATGTTACCACAATGCAGCCAAAGGATCGCGATATTGCTATGGTGTTCCAAAACTACGCGTTGTATCCTCATATGACGGTTGCAGACAATATGGGCTTCGCTTTGAAGATTGCAGGAGTTCCTAAGGAAGAAATTAGCGCTCGCGTTAAAAAAGCTGCTGAAGTTTTGGATTTGACAGAATATTTGAACCGTAAGCCAAAGGCTCTGTCTGGCGGTCAGCGTCAGCGCGTGGCAATGGGTCGCGCAATTGTTCGCGAACCAAAAGTCTTCTTAATGGATGAGCCTCTTTCCAACTTGGATGCTAAGCTCCGCGTGCAGACTCGTACTCAGATTGCTGCTTTGCAGCGTCAGCTTGGAGTTACTACTTTGTACGTTACCCACGATCAGACTGAGGCTTTGACCATGGGCGATCGCATTGCAGTAATTAAGCTTGGCGTTTTGCAGCAGGTTGGCGCTCCAACTGAGCTTTACGATCACCCAGCAAATGTGTTTGTTGCAGGCTTCATCGGTTCTCCATCTATGAACCTCAACCAGCATCCAGTTGTTGACGGTCGCGCTCAGATTGGTGAGGATTCCATTGTTCTCCCAGCTGAAGCTGTGGACATGCTCACTGCAGAAGATAACGGACAGATTATTGTTGGCTTCCGTCCAGAAGATGCAAGCTTGGCAACATCTGATGATCCAAACGCCTTCTCCTTGAAGGTAGTCAACGTGGAAGATCTTGGTTCTGATGGCTATATCTACGGCAATATCATTACCAACGGTTCTCCTGAGGAAGCATCTACAATGATGTCTGATCAGAACAAGCTCACAACCATTCGTGTGAACCCACGCGCTTTGCCGAAGGTTGGCGATACTGTGAAGATCAAGATTGATCCATCTAAGATGCATCTGTTTGCTCCTTCTACTGAGTTGCGTTTGAACTAAAAGCGTAATAAGCAAACTTTCGGTATAAAGGTATGGCGGGGTTCGC
>CAMPNN010000006.1 GCA_946891915.1 uncultured Bifidobacteriaceae bacterium | reverse complement strand
TATTTATTACCCATTACGTTATTCGGCGAGAGGATACAGTGTATCCACTCGCCGACATCCTACTATATTATTATTGAAAAATATATTCTTATATTCTTATATTCTTATTCAGAACACTTTTGAATTCAGATAACCTATTTCTAATACCAGATTCTTTTGTTGTAGCATATTGATGAGAGTAATAAGAACCAACACAACCTGCAACAATCAAAATAACACCGATAAGAGTAGACTGCGGAGAAGTACACAGTACTATACCAAACAGTGATATAAGAAGAGGCCAGAAAGACATTACTTTTGTTTTATTAGATACATCATTAGAAACAGTATTGCAAAAACTCATTGACGTTTCTTGCAAATTATAGTAAGACTTATTAATTTCTGCTTCACAAGCATCAATTTGACGTACTATTGCAGCCTTATTCATATCACCTATCTCCCTCATTAATCACATCATCGTAGACTTCAGCATAACGTTCAACCCAGACTTTGGCAGGAATATCATAAGGCCTGAAATGAGTGTTTTTAACATCCCTTCCAATATCCATGTATACAGCAGTCTTGCCATGAAGCGCTCTCGAATCACTCTCTGCAACAAGAATATCCATTGACTTCTCGTCGAGTCCGTATGCAATACGCTTGTCGAACATTGAATCGTAACGATCTCCAAGCATCATTTCAACACCATTAATGCTTTCGCTCCAAACAATGCTGTTTACACCATACTTAGGGCCTTTTACGATTATCTTCTGCAACATTTCAATAGTACTTAATTCACCATTATTATCTTCATCGTAAATGCGTCCTGTTCTAAGCCTTCTAGCTCGGCTTATTCCAAAGAACATGAGGAAGATTCTCTCATCTGTAGGAAGCGTACCATCAGAACGTCCAAGAACAGTCTCATATAAACTTTCTACTAAATCTTCAACGTCACCAACTTTAGCTATCTTAACCTGGTTAGGGAATTGCGATTCAAGGAAATCAAAATCACATTCCTCATCTGATAGTTCGTCTGCAAATAAGTCAACAATGTACACAAGAGCATTGGATTTATCTGCATTAGTGTGAAGTTCCTCATAAAGAGCACTCATTGCAGAAAGCTCAAACAAACTTAGAGCCATCTTCTCATCTTTACTAACAATAAGAAGATTATCTCTGTCTTTTGCTCTAATTTCCGGCATGAAAATACTCTTCTTGCCAAATCCTTGACCAAGCAGCAGTCCATAACCATCTCTAGAAGTTCCCAAATGCGTGACGCTATCCGAACCTTCCAAAATAAGCTTATTGAAACAATTATTTATATTATCTTCTGCATTAGTAAGAAGAACTCTAGTCTGCTTATCTTTATACAACGGCGCAACATCTGGGTCCGTAAAATACGCATCCATACGAGTTAAAAGCTCCAAACGTTCTTCCTCGTTAATGTAGCTTACTTGGAAGAAGTTATTAGCAGACTCAACACCGCCTCCACCGTTATAAATAGCAGCGCCAGCAGGTTGATTTTGCAACGTGCGAATTCCCGTATTGTCAGAATCAAGAATTGACGCAGCACCATCTTCAGAACCCTTTACAGCAATACGAATAGCCATTTGACTAAAGTAGGCTTCAAGGCCTGAACAATTCTTGAAATCTTGGCATGCAAGAATAACATGTATGCCCATTGCTCGACCTTGCATAACAAGTTTGTTTAAGCAAGACAAGCATTCTTTACTTATAGAGTCACTCTCTCCCTTACTTCTGAACAATTCCTGAACCTCATCGAATATGAGCAGAAATTTTGGAACCTTTGGAACATCAGATAATTTAACATATCCGTTAATATCCGATACTCCATATCTTGTAAAATGCTTAGTTCTAGTTTCAAGTTCAGCACACAACTCTTTAAGAACATTTAATCCAAATTCACGCTCACTATTAATGGCAACAACGCGCAAAGATGGCAAACGATACCTAGTGTACGAACTAAATTCAACACCTTCCTTAAAGTCAAGAAGATACATTTGAACTTCGTCAGGAGAGTAATTAACAAGAGTACTCATTATAAGAGTATGAAGTAAAGTTGACTTTCCAGCACCAGTTTGACCAGCAATCAAAGCGTGATGCTCTGTACTTCCGCCGCCTCTACCTAAAACCATTTTTACTATAGTATTGGCACCTTTAATTCCAATAGGAATAGAAATCTCATCATGATTTCCAGTGAACCAATTATTGCTATCGTAAATATCGTTTTTATACATGCTGTCAAAATGCTCAACTTTTAGCTGAGTATGTTCAATAGCACTACTTATTAGCGAAATAATATCATTCTTGTGTTCATATACATCACGCATACTGTCTAACTGTAGAGTCAAACGATTCTTGTCTATTCCAACAAACACAAGATTGCCTCCAGAAACTTTTGTTTCTACAAGGCTTTGCATTATTTCTTCAACAAGACTGCCATTCCTCTTCTTAAGTTTCTCAAGCTCCTCATCATTTGCACAAATAAGAACGCAAACTCCCAAAGAAGCGCTTTTTCTAACTATTGCATTAAGGTCCTTAAGAGCAGTATCGTTAAAGCCCACAGGAAAATCAGTAATAGCTAATGCTCTAATAACCTCTTTTTTCAGACGGCTAACCTGATCTCCACCATAAGCTTGAGTCATATTTTCAAGACGCTGCCTTAAGGTAGCAACAGCGTTCTCAATATCTTTTTCTTTACTCCAAATTTTAGTGTCGATAATCCTAGCCGAATTTGGATCTTCAGCAAGTTTAGGAATATCTGGGAAACTAGCACCAAGCTCAAGAGGATCAATCATAGTCGCCTCAAGTTTTCCGGCAGGGAAAGACATAAACAGCTTCATAAGAAGAGGCTGAATAAATTTTTGAGCATAATTCCTTTCCGAAGGAGAATATCTCATCAAAAGTGAAATTCCATCAGAAAGCCTTTGAGCATAAGGAATCTTAATAATATATTCACCAGGTTGACTTGTACCAGCTTCACCAGCTTGCAATTCTAAAGCCTGAATAACAGACATATCATCCTGTGAATGGTTAGGAATAGAAATAGATATGTCGCCTAGCATAACGTAATCTGGAACTTCAGTTGGGCACTCATAGTTTGCGGCATTAAACCTTGAGGATTTAACTTCCTGCTTATAAGCGCGAACCTCTGCCTTATTAAAACCTTTGCTAATATCATCTTTGCATTCATCGCAAATTCTTTTATGTGCTTCTTCAAAATAGCGCTCAGATTTAGTATCTCGTGCAATTTGTTCTGAGCGAGCATTGTCAAAACTTTCATTCCTTTCGCGCTCAGATTCTTCAATTTGGCACTCGCAAAGATTTTTGTAAGCTTGAGACTTTGAATTTATTGCTCTAATCACATCTTCGTGATATTGATTTATGTCATCCATTTGTCGACGTACCGGATCATTCCCAATCATAACACTCGGAACTTCTCTAGATAATCTTGCAGATAGATCAACATAAGCATCGAAAACAGCGTTAGCAGTGTTTACTCTTCTGTTGTTGTCGCGAACGTTTTTATCACGCTCACTCGTATATCTATTTTTTTCATCATCACACTTTTTGTTTGCACGCGATGTAATAGAATCGTAAGTTTTCTGACTTTCTTTTTTCTCTTCTTCCCATTCTTTTCTAGCAGCTGCCAGTTCCGAGCGGAAGTTGTCTGTGTGGCTACGCAAAGCAGCCATAACTGTCATAACCTGTTTGTGACCAACAGGAATATTCTTCCAATTATTCCAGCTTTTAATAACCGCAGGCTTATACGATTCATGCTTTTCCTGAGCATTTGCAAAATCTAGCAACATACCGTCATTGTCATTCTTAGTAATAACAACATCTATAGATGCACCTTTACTAACAGACAGTCTCTTAAATCCATTAAGAATCCTGCCTATTACTCCACGCTTCAATTCAACAACTAAATTATCTTCGTAAATGTTGATTACTTTACCAGAATATTTTTCGCCTACGTTATAGTTATCCATTTTTACCTTCTTCTTAAAAACAATTAATTAAATGTTATTTACCATATTTTTCTTTTCTTACATCACAAAGCCATTCGAAAGATTCTTTTGCAGTTGACATCCTAATATTCCCTTCACTGTCTTCAAGAGCTAAAAGTGGCATTCCAGTAAAGGAAACTTTTCCTTTACGAAGAATAAGTTCATAACACTTAAATCCACGCCACTCACGAATATATTTGGTATCTTCAAAACCCTTGCTTTTAGCAAATTCAACTATTTCTGGTTTCACCATCCTCGTACTCCTTTCAGAATTTTAGTAACGTACTTAGCATTAAATTTCATATTATCTATACGTAATAATTTCGGCACAACATCAGCGTTGTCGTATCTGGCATATTGCAAGAATTGAAGAACCTCAGAGTCTCCGTTATAATCCTCCGTGTATCCATTATATTTATTAGATACCTGATTATCCTTAATCCTAAGCTCACCATGTAAATCTCTATCTATGTTTACGATATGACCACCTCCAATTTCATCATCATCCCATAGAACTTGAATGGTGTACCTTTGCCCAGGCTTTACAGTTTCCTTTACAAAATTTAAATAGCTTTGAGGATCTCGTAGATTGGGATTATAAATATATTCTGGCTTTTTATTTGTTCTAGGATCAATCCACGCTAAGCTCGGATCGTATGACAAATCATCAGCAGCATCCGTATCAAACGGCCTAGCTTCAACGTCATAACCTCTTTGCCTTGCTTCAAAAGCAACTACGCAAGTTTGACAGTTTACTCTATATCCATCATATTCAGAAGAAGGATCAAAATTAGGATTTACATGACCTGAATCTGCTTGTTCAAAAGTCATTGGATTCCCACGAGTTCTCACGAAATTCTCAAGTGCATAATCAGATGGATCTTGTTCAAACTTATATTGAGTAAAATCAGTCTCATAATAAATATCGTCTAAACTATTCGCGTTATTCGCAATGCCCCTTTCGGAAGATTCAACATCAACAGGACCAAGTCCTCCACCAGCAGGAGTTGGTAGTCCACCACCAGATGACCACATGTCAAAACCGGCATTTGAGTAATTTTTAGACGTGTCATGAACACTATATTCATTGTGTGATAGTCCTAGAGAATATACACCTTCTCCTCCGCCACCGCCTGATGAAATATACTCTGGGCTGTCGCTTCCACCCATGCTGCGAGCAAGTTCCACCCTTGACTTTTCTGCCTCGTTTAAACGCTGAGCAATACCGTCAGTAAGTGCCACAGCAACTTCACCAAAAGCTTTGCTCCTAAGCTCTCTCAGCTTTTCAAGGTTAGATTTTTCAACCTGACGATATTCTTGTATCTCTTGGATGTGACTATTTTTATCGTCTTTAACACGATCTGCTCTTTCTTTAGCAGCAGACAAAGCTCGCTGACTTGCTTGCAATTGATTATTAGCAATATTGAGCTCAGCTCGCGCCTGCTCAACATCTCCTTCGGGAATACCATTTTCATCAAGGCGACTCGCATCTGCGAGTTTACTTCTTGCTGACGCAACATTTTCCTTAGCAGAAGATACTCTCGCGCTACAAGCCTGAACATTTTGGTCAGCTTCTTCGCCTTCAGATAGGAGTTCTTTAGCTCTTTTTCCAAGTTCATTAAAACTTTTAACCATTAGAGAAATCTCCCGAATTTTACAATCTCAGACTAAGAATCAGCCAAAAATTCCGCTCAAATCACCCTTTAATGATTCAATCTGTTGCTGAGTGTCTCTAGAAACTTCTTGAGCTTCCGAGATTATGTCTCCATATTCAGAAGAACTATTTTCCAACTGCGAGCGCGCACCTTCGGCAGCATCACTTCCAATATCCGAAATTCCTGAAGCCTCGCTAAGCGAATCCATTGCAGACCTGACGTTATCAAGCTCGCCTTCAACTTCGCTCGAGATTTGCTCACCTTTCTGCTCCACCTCTTGACCAGCAGGCTCAACTTGTTCGCTGAAAGCACCATTAAAACTTTCTTGATAAGAGTGTCCGGCACCTTCAATTGCTTGAGTATCTTCTTCATCTTGTAAATCAATACCCTCAAGAATCGAATTAATCTGCTCTGCCTGACTATTCATTTCAGTTCCGAGATCGGTAGCTTCCTTGCTATTTTCTTTCATCTCGTTTACACCTTCACGGTTCTTTTCCTTAAAACTTCCCATGAAAGTCTCCTCTCAATTCTTATTAAATGTTTCTACACCATATCTCTTGATGTAGACGCTAAGATCCTCATTTAATTCTGTTGATAATACTGATAATTTTTCTATATTTTTATCAATTTTCTTTATCTCTTTTCCTGCTCCAACAGCTTTAACAAGCTTCTTATAAATTCGCAATGCTTTATCACACATTTTTGCCTGTAACAAAGTTATTTTTATAAGTTCAGACTCTGGAGCAGCAAACCTCGTCCAACGACCATTTTTAAGTCGTTCAAGAGTAAACACCCAGTTCCATACAGTGCTTATGACATCTAAAATTTCAAGAATTTTTGTCCTATCTTCAAGCAACTTTTCACGGCTCGATTGAAGACTCTCAAGCTGATCGTATCTAGTCTGCTTTTCTTCATCGCTAATATGTGCTTCTCCAAGCTCCACGCGCTTAAGTAAAGAATACAGTTTAGCAATTGTATCAGCTTGAGCAATAACAGAATCAAGCCAATATTCGCATAGATGCATTCTGCTTTCCATGTCAGTTAGCAGATTAAGATACTTACTTCCTATGATTTTTATGCTTCTTAGATTCTCATCACGATATGTGTAGTTGTCAGCAATTGCATATCTTAAATCTGCATCACTCTTTGAAGACACCATAGCTTCTTTTGCTTCTGGGTCTTCAATTTCGCCGCACCATTCTTTAATTCGCATTGTGAATGGTCGCATTAGTTTCTCGTAGAAAATAAGCGCTTCGCCCACGCTAAACGTTGACATTTGTTCAAGCTGCAAAGAACTTGCGGCCATTGTGCTTCCAAGAAGAGACCTATCGTCAGCTGACGTAATTCTCAGACCAATCTTAAGACCAGTGTTCTTTAATACTTCCTGAGCCATAACTGTAGGAAGCTGATCAGCAATAACAATGCCTTCCTTTAATGCACGAACTTCGGCAAGCATTTTTACGACGAATGCAGTAGCTGCCTGCTTAGGATCAGCATCTTCACCAGTTTGTTCTTCTGACTCTGGTCCTATTAGATTGTGCGCTTCTTCTATGAAGATTACGTGCCTTACGTCGCCATCAAAATGAGGATTAATTTTAAGAGTCTCTCTAATAAGCGAACACAGCATAAGCGTTAAGAAGTTTGCAGGTCCAGTACCCATGGATTCAAGCTCAATTACAGCAGGAACTTCAAGCCATTTTTCAGGAGTGAAAGACGATTCAGGTACGTCAAAGACATCGCCCATTTCCCTTCGTAAAAGACTACCAATTCTAACCTTAAGTGCAGATTCAAGGTTGCCTCTTACTTCGTCGCTGTATTGTGTTGACTTAAGCTCCTGTTCCAAACGCCTATAAAGCATGGACATGGTTGGCAGAGGACGCTTTCTATCAGTATCCTCTTGCTTTTCATCACCAGTATAAACATGTTCTGGAATCCAACCTAATTCCCTATAAACCGCCTCAATTGCAGTATCAAGCAGGAACGGCATTGGCGGCTCTAAAGGAAATGCTCCTTCAAACACAGAGCATAATCTTCTAATATGCTCAGCAACAAGAGTACCCTTTGGCATTTCAAAAGGATTAATATGCAGAGGGAAACTCATATCTGCATTAGGGGAAAACAGGTACATGTCCTTCATGCCAGGATCGTTCGCAAGAGCACGATACTCCTGTTTTGCAGGCTCTAACACCAAGAACGGTATTTTGTGATCTTTCCAAAGTGACGACGTTATGTGATGCATCGTATTTGTTTTACCAGAACCTGGAACACCCGCCACAAATGCATGTTTTGGCAAAAGTGATAGCGGGAAGAATACGTCGTACCCGTTACTATCTTTTCCTAAAAATAGAGAACCCTTTTTGTCGACAGCTGCTGGAGCTGTTTCTTTTGCGATTTGTATAACTTCTCCGTCATACAACGCAGGGAAACGGAAGAACGGCGCTATTTCTTCTAGCGAGAAAAGAGTTGGTAAATAATTCAGGTTGATAGAAGACGTACTTTCCTTGCAAACAATTAAGCCCGGCTGTCCCTTTTTTACTACCATCCCTTCCCGCATGTTATCTAAACCGTCAAAACCATCATCGAGGAAACAAACGGGACTAAAGTTCGAAGAAAAAGTAGCTATATTATACTTACCCTTCGAAAGACTTTCAGAACCTGCAGCATCAAGTATTGAAACAGCATCCTCTTTTCCGTCAGCAAGAACCATAATATTTGCTATAAAATGAGGAGACGAATCATACTTTTCAATCAGATCCTCATAGCTATCAAGAACATCTTTACCGTCGTAATCTCGCCTATCGCCTAAAGATCTATTATCCTGCCTTTTTCTGAGGATGCTCATAGGCTTTCTTAACGACTCTCGCAAAGAAACACTTTTTTCAACAGGATACAAGTCAACACGGTACAGCGCAGTACGGTTTAAGGCCTCCATCATATTGCACATATTGTAAAGTCGACCATCTTCATTTACTTCCCAATCGCGAAGCATATAATAGTCGCCTTCACCATTTCCTTCAGGAAGCAAAGTTTCAGTTTTCGTCAGCATGGCGCAAGTGTTAAATATTGGAAAATCAATTCCCTTATCAGCTAACACATTTCTCATATCGCACGAATCATCACCAGTAGAACTGTGCTTCATTTTCGATTCTAGTTTATAAAAATCAGCCAGAGGAGATGCACTTATGATAGCAGACACATTGCTTAAAGAATCAGATTTACCACGTATCATCAAATATATTTGCAGCCTATGCCCTGGAGCATCCTTAGATTTATCTTCTGGAGCGACATATAAGTAAAACAGGTGATATGACAATCCAGAAACAATACCTTTTCGGTTTAGCTGTCTCAAAAAAGCAACATGCTTCTCAATAACACCATCAATACCGTTACCTTCAAGCGAAGAATACTTATTCAACGTTAAATCAGGAACCTGCGTAAGCCGATACCATAATTCTGCCATTTCTTGCACCTCTATCTCTCAATTTTACAAATAAGACTACTTTGTAATAATTTGCACTTCCAATAAAAATATGCTTGACCGCTACTATTTTAATCTTCAATATAAAACGCAACAAGCGGAGTAAAAATAATCTTAATAAATAATACCCTTTACTTTTTTAGCAATTCTCAATGAAATAAATACCGAAACTGCATATATAATAGACGGCACCAAAGCTGGAGCTAAGTTATCAAAACTTATCGGATTAAGACGCACTCTCCCAGTATTGAATAGGGCAATAATGTACCATACGAATACAAAAAATATAATTACTGAAGTCGGGTCGTCCTCTCCACAATATGGGAAAGAATCTGCTAATTTCCACACAACAGCACATATCATGAAAAGCATAAGCTTATCTTTCGGTAAAACCCAAAACGTTCTGTGATAAATCATGTCGCATAATATTGAAGATGTAATTGCACAAATAAAGGCTGACATTACGCAGTTTAAAGCCATAATAAACTTATTTGGAACATCATCTTTTATTGTCATACCGCTTAAAACGAACCTCACACATTCGCCTATTTTCTCAGCCGCAACCATTGTTGCAACAAATATTAGCAAATAAGAAAGTAGGAAATTCAGCGCTTGAAAATCTGCTGGTTTTTCATTCACAAATAGGAAATCCAGCGATCGAAAATATCTTTTTGGTCTATGCATAAGTTGGAAATACAAAACGTTAGACGCAAATAACATGCATATAGTAAAAGGTATGAGATGATACCCCATTATTTGGTAATCAAACGACCGATTCGAATAAGATTGCCTAAATTTATTCTCACTATCTTTGTAGA
This sequence comes from uncultured Bifidobacteriaceae bacterium, assembly GCA_946891915.1. Lineage (GTDB taxonomy): Bacteria > Actinomycetota > Actinomycetes > Actinomycetales > Bifidobacteriaceae > Bifidobacterium. The sequence goes on along the minus strand of CAMPNN010000006.1, from coordinate 40,710 downwards.
GCACATGACTACCACTACTTAGCGCATAGCTAAAATAATAAGCAGCAAATACGAACAAGAAATCTCTTGTAAGATCATATACTTCAAGCGTTCCATTATTCCAAGTGTAAATGTAAAAAACAAGAATCTTATAAACTAGGAAAGCAAGTGAAGCGAAGAACACCCATCGCATTATTTTGTATACAATATTTAAGATGCTATCAAGAGATGGGCTTAATTCCGACACATCTTCACGATTCAATGGCACATACTCATACGAGCTAGAATAGCTACTCGAACTTGAGCTACTATACGAACTGCTACTGCTTGATGAATCACCCCCAACTGGATCATGAACAGTGTAGCCATCCCCAAACAAATCTTTAGTAATACGAGTCGTACTTCCATCTGGGTTTTTAACAGTATAGTCATCCCCAAACAAATCTTTATCAGCATGATATGTGTTTCCATCATCATCATGGATGGTGTAACCGCTTCCAAACCAATCTTCTGATATATCTACCATTCTTACTAATCTCTCTTTCAGCACAATAAATGCATGCTTCATTGCTGTTTAACTCTTACATTATAAGACCCAAAGGCCATAACGCCTAGCGACCGTAGAAAAGACGAGACATTATTTCGCGGCACTGACGCATGGTTGCTAGAAGATCGTTTTCAAAAACGCGGCCCTGGTTAGACTCGTAGCCAAGATAAGTTGCGATTCCGCCCAAAGAATACGAGTCGGTTGGAATCACATCCGCGCGAGACATTGATCCGGACCACAAGAAGTTCGCGTTGCGAACCGCAGAACACATATGCCAGCAGCGCTCCAAAATTTGAGCATCCTCATTCTCAATCAAATGCTCAGATTGCAAAGCTTTCAAAGCTTGCATCGTACCAACCACACGCAAAGACTCGTAAGCGCCAGCGTATTGCAATTGCAAAAGCTGAACAGTCCACTCAACGTCACTTAAACCGCCGCGGCCAAGCTTCAAATGCCTATCCCTACTAACTCCCCTAGGCAAACGCTCCGCTTCCATACGCGCTTTAAGCTTACGAATTTCAGCAAGCTGCGATTCACTAAGAGGATTTTTTGAGTAACGTAAGTCGTTCACAACGCCATCAAGTAGCGCATCCGCCAACTCTTTAGAACCTGCAGCAAAACGTGCACGAAGCAACGCCTGATGCTCCCAAGTACTCGCCCATTGACGATAATAATTTTCACAAGATTCAAGGCTGCGCACCAAAGGGCCGTCTTTCCCTTCCGGACGCAAATCCAAATCAACCATAATTTTTGGCTCAAGAGTAAGAGAACCCTGCAAAATATTTCGCAAAATATCTACAGTTGTTTGCGCAAAATGGTGAGCTGCATCCAAATCACAATCTTCACCAACCGGCTTGTAAATCACCATCATGTCCGCGTCCGAGCAGAAGTTTACTTCCCTGCCGCCGTAGCGGCCAAGAGCAATAATCGCAATTTCGGCTTGAGAAGCGCTTGAATTCATGCGCAAAGCAGCCTCGCGCATAGACCAGCACAAAGCCGCGTCTAAAACAGCGTCAAAAACGTCACTCATAGCGCGCATAGAAGTATCGTCGTCAATAAGACCACACATCCAAGCTAAAGCAACGCGCTCAATTTCCTGCCGGCGAAGCGCACGCAAAGACTGCGCAAAATCCGCAATATTACTAGCATAACGAGCAACCATTGCGCTAGTTTGCATATCAAGACTTGCCCTATCGCGCGCAGACAGCGCATCGTCGTCACCAAGCCAAGTAATAGACTGCATAGACTGCATCATAGCGTCGCCAAGATAGCGCGAATCCGCCAAAACGTGGCAAAGACGCTGAGCTGCAGAAGGAGAATCACGCAAAAAACCAAGATACGTATTCTTACCGCCAAAACGCTCCGCAAGACGCCTCCACGCAAGCAAACCCATATCTGGATTCTGGCCGTCACCAAGCCACTTCAAAACTGCAGGAAGCAGAATCCTGTGAATTTTAGCAGCCCTAGAAAGCCCCTCCGTAAGCGCCTCAACATGCAACTGAGCTGCGCGAGCATCCGCAAAACCAATAGACGCAAAGCGCGCGCGAGCAGCCTCAGGCGAAAGCACAATAGGATCCGCATCCGTTTGCGCATTAATCGGAAGCATAGGACGATAGTAAATATCCTTATGCAAATTGCGGATTTCGCGGCGAGCTTTATCAAAACGCTCAACCAACTCCTCCGGGCGCAATCGCACAGCACGCGCAAGACGACGAATATGCTCATTATTATTAAGCTGCTCGGCAGAAATTGTGCGCGCACGATCCAAACCGCCGTTACCTTGCGCACCCAAATCAGGGAACAAATGCGTGCGATGCATACTCCACATTTGCTGACGATGCTCAAGCACACGCTCAAAACGGTAGTGCTCCGCCAAAATCGCCGCCTGAGACCTAGAAACGTAGCCGCCCTGAGCCAACGCGTGCAAAGCAGAAATAGTATCCCTTACTCGAAGCGACTCATCCTCACTTCCATGCACAAGCTGCAGCATTTGCACAGTAAACTCAACGTCACGCAAACCGCCGCGACCAAGCTTCATGTCCAAATCGCGCTGCGAAGCCGGAATAAGCGACTCCACTCGCTGACGCATATGCTGGCAGTCCGCCACAAAATGCTCACGGCCAGAAGCACTCCAAATAAGCGGCTCAACCATAGCGCGGTAAGCCTTACCAAGATACGCATCACCCGCCGCAGGACGCGACTTCAAAAGCGCTTGAAACTCCCAACTACTCGCCCACTTTTCGTAATATTCGCAATGCGATTCAAGACTGCGCACAAGCGGACCATCCTTGCCCTCCGGCCGAAGCGCAGTATCAATCTGCCAAAGCGGAGGCTCAGCAGAGCCAATAACAACCGACTGGCAAACTTTTTGCAAAACCATCGCAATAGACGCGCCAACTCGCAAAGAAGCATCCTGATTCTGCTTATTTCCAGAATCCGCAGGCTCCACAACATAAATCAAATCAATATCCGAAACGTAATTAATTTCCTGCGCGCCAAGCTTACCCATAGCAATAATCGCAAACCTGCACGCGGAAGAACCAGTAACCTGGCCGCGCGCAATAGTCAAAGCCGCCTCCAAAGCAGCATCAGCAGCGTCAGAAAGCTTAAGACTAATATCAGGCTGCACTTCAACAGGGTCAGCGCTCGCTAAATCAGCCGACATAATCGCAGCAACATGCTCACGGTAGCGCGCGCGAAGCGCAGAAACTGCTTGCGCAAAGCCAAGAGACGTTAAATGAATCGTGTTAGAAGCGTTATTTTCGGAAGAAACCACCGTAGCCTCGTAAGCCTGAATTGCGCAAAGCAAGTCAGCACAACGCTCATCACGCGTCATAGAAAAAAGATGATCCGGGTCACTCGCCGCAGCCATAATAAGATTCGGGTGCGTGCGCATCCAATTTCCCATTGCGTTAGAAGCGCCCAAAACTTGCATAAGCGAAGTAAGAGGACAATTCATAGAAGAATTACGAGATTTTTCTGCAAGCTCAGCAATAATTTTCGGCTGCGACTGCGAAATATCGCGCAAAGCCGCAACAGCAGCATCCGGATCTTCCGCGCGACTTACATAGTCCAAAATTTGCTGCGGATTGATTGAAATTTGAGAATAGTTTTTGCAAATATCGCTTATTGCCTCGCGAGCTGAATCTGGGCGCGCAAAGCCGGCTTTAATAAGGCTTCTTGAGGTGAGTGCGAAAGAGGTTGTGCTGCTTTCGTTGCAGTTAGTTTCAGCAGTTGCAATATCTGTTTTATTCGCACTTTCCATACCGCAACTCTACACTGTGGTGATGTACAAAGCTACGAGAAGTATAACAAATCCCTCGCGAATTATCAGAGGATAATAGCGAGGGATTAGTTAGTTATGCGTAATGTTACTCATTGGAGTGCTTGCGACGGCGAGAAGCAACGCCTGCAGCACCGAAACCAGCGAAGATTGCAGCAAGACCCGCAAACAAGCCGGTTGATGCACCCGTCTTTGCAAGATTGTGATCTGCGACGTTAGACTCGTTTAGCAAACCAGCCTTAGCATTACGCAAACGCTGCAAAGCTGCGTCCACATCAGCTTGACTTGCGTTAGCATCCGCAAGAACGCGCTTAGCATCAGCAAGAGCATTCTTATAAGCTTGAGCCGCATCCGAATTACCACGAACATCCAACGCATTATTAACTTCTGCCTGCAAAGCAGACTTATCAACAGCATTAGCGTTGGCATTAGCATTAGCATTATTCACGTAACCGTTAAAACCGTTACCGTTACCATTGCCAAAACCGCTGCCGTTGTCAAAGTTGATGTCAATACCAAAATCCTTCAACTTGTCAATAATGCGCTGCTTAGCTTCGCGGAGCTTCTTCAAAGCCGCATCAACCTGAGCCTGAGTTGCGTTAGGATCGTTAAGAACCTTCTTAGCCTCCTCCAAAGCCTTATTGTAAGCATCAGCTTCAGGAGTGCCAGCAATCAAGTACTCAGTATTGTTACGGAAGTTTGGATCATCATCCGCTTCAGACTGCAAAGCGTCTTTATCCGTCTTGTACTTATTAGCCAAAGCATCCTTAGCTTCGCGGAGCTTCCTCAAAGCCGCATCAACCTGAGCCTGAGTTGCGTTTGGATCATTAAGAACCTTCTTAGCATCCTCAAGCGCCTTCTTGTAAGCCTCAGCTTCTGGAGTGCCGTTAGCATTCTGGAACTCTGGAGAATCCGCAAAATCGCTATCCGCATCATGCTCATCCTTCAGCTTATCCTTATCGGTGCCGTACTTTCGAGTAATAGCATCCTTAGCTTCCTTAAGCTTACGCAAAGCCTCATCAACCTGAGACTGCGTAGCATTCGGATCGTCAAGAACCTTCTTAGCATCCTCAAGAGCCTTCTTATAATCGCCAATAGCAGATATAGCAGAATGACCACTAATATCATCCTTCATATACGCAATAGCATTGATGAATTCTGGAGAATTCTCAAAACTGCTATACTCGCTATGCTCAATGCTCAACTCATGCTTGCTTGTGCTGTAGTCTTTTTCTATCTTCGACTTGGCGTCTTGCAAGGCCTTTAGAGCGTCGTCAAGCTGCTTCTGGGTTGGAGCCTTTTCACCTGCAGGGAGATCAGTTCTTGGCTTGCCAGTAGTGCGGTCGAACTTGTCAAGGAGAGTCTTGGCAGCATTAAGCTTGTCGTTGTAATCCTTAAGAGCTTGCTTGGCAGCATCATCACCCTTAGCAGTCGCGTTCTTGAACGCAGGAGTGTTCTCGAAAACGTCATCACGATCGTCGTCGTTACCATCCTTAGACTTATCAAATTCTTCTTGCAAGTCGTGCGGGCTGGTGACATAGTTCTTAGTAATCTTATCCTTAATTTCCTTCAGATTCTTAAGAGCCTCGTCAACTTCCTTCTGAGATGGGATGTCCTTTTCACCAGGCTTTGGCTTACCGTTCTCATCGAACTTGTTAAGCAAAGTCCTAGCTTTCTTCAACGCTTCCTTATAAGCAGCGACATCAGCATTATCCGACTTGCCGTCATCACCCTTCTTAGCATCAGCGTTCTTGAACTCAGTAGTAGCCTCAAAGTCAGGATCCGCTACCGTGCCTCCGTCAGCAGTAGACTTCGCAGCTTCAGTCTTCAAATCGTCAATCTTAGTACCGAAGCTGTCGTCGATTGCCTTTTTAGCATCTTGCAAAGCCTTAAGAGCAGCGTCTACCTGCGCTTGTGTTGGCTTTTTATCTGGATCAGCATTCGGATCTGTACTGTTTACCTGCGCAATCAAGTCCTGCGCAGCCTTGAGCTTATCGTTGTAATCCTTCAGCTTTGCAGTTGCGGAGTTAGGATCCGTTGTAGTAGCATCTTCCGTCTTCGCCTTTTCAAGAGCGTTCTTGTATGGAATCGACTCTTCAAACTTAGGAGTTACAGGCTTGCCCTCTTGATTCTTATCACCGACCTCGTTATTAAGCTTGTCAACGTTGGTCTTGTAGTTATCAGTTATCTTCCTTTGTGCAGAAACAAGCTGCTTTACTAAAGCATCGACTTCTTTTTGCGTCATCTTGCTTGCATTCTGCAATTTTGCAGTTATTTTTTCAACAAGCTTGCTCAAGCCAGGATTTTGATCGTTTCCATCCAAGTCCTTTCCAGCCTGCTCATGCTTCGCATTATTGTTGTCGTTCTTAACGGCAGTAGCGTTCTTGTACTCAGGTGTGTTCTTGAACGCGCCATCTGCATATTCCTTGGCCTGCTTAAGCTTATCAACGTCCGTCTTATAGCCGTCGATAATAGCTTGCTTAGCCTTCTTCAAGGCCTCAAGAGCATCATCAATCTGTTTCTGAGTTGGATGATCGCTGAGCGTATTGGATGTGTTATCTTGCGCCAACTTGCGTGCCTTTGCCAAAGCATCCTTGTACGCTTTCACATCATCATTGTCTACCTTCTTACCGTCAGCGCCATCCTTCTTCTTAGCATCAGCATTCTGGAACTCTGGCGTATTCTCGAAGTCGTTTTCAGTAACAGCGACATTTTCAGGAGTAGACTTCCTAGTTTCTTCCTCAAGCTTAGAAGTGTCAGTATTGTACTTCTCAATCTCAGTACGAGCGTCATCGAGCTTCTTAAGCGCAGCATTAATTTCTGTTTGAGTTGGCTTTGCGTCTTGCGGCGTGGCATTATCATCATGCTTCTTCAAAAGCTCTTGAGCTTTTGTCAAAGCATCGTCATACGCCTTCTTGGCTGCGGCGGCAGCGTTGTTCTTGGTGTCATCAGGAACAAGCTTGCCGTCCTGATCCTTCATGAAGTGAGGATCAGACGCATTGCGATACGCATCAGAAGTTTGCGTGCCTTCTGTAGGCGCAGTACCCTCTGTATCGCCATGCTTCTTTACGCTTTCCACAAGCTTGGCGGTATCGGTATTGTACTTGTCAAGCTCCTTGCGAGCATTGTCGAGGGCGGTCTTAGCGTCGTTTACTTGCTTCTGCGTTGCAGCAGGATTCTTGAGCAATTCCTTTGCGGCATTAAGAGCAGCACCATAGGCATTTGCAGCAGCCGTAGCGTTATCATTCTTAGTCTTATCAGCAGTTGTGCCGTCAGCTTGCCTGAAATCAGGATGATTTGCATTCTTGAATGCAGGCGTCTGCTGGGTATTGTCATGCTCGTTAACAGACTTAAGAAGCTCGTCGGTCTTAGTTGCAAACTTGTTCAACTCAGCGGCTGCGGCGTTCATTTCCTTAAGGATTGTGTCAACATCCCTATCCAGAGGCTCGCCTTGCGCATGTGCCTGAATATTATTCAGGTAGTCCTTATCGTCAAGCTTGCCATCCTTATCAGGAGTATTTGTATCAGGAATATCCTTACCATTTGCTTTATCCCTAGGCATCTGTTTATTAAGCGCCTGGTTTAGCTTCGCTACTGCGGCTTCATACGCTTCCTTAGCCTTCTTAGCAGCCTCTACCTGGGCTTTTTCTTCTTCACTAGGATTCTGCTTATCGGCAAGTTCCTTTACATTCGCATACGCTGGGCTGTTTTGTATTGCAAGGTCATTAAACACAGCTGCCGAAAGCCTGCTGGTATTAGTTGCATACTTGTCGATAACTTTACGAGCATCTTCAAGAGCTTTCTTTGCATCGGCGATGTCTGTAGCAGTTGGCTGCTTAGACGGATCAGTTGCCTCAAAATTCTTCTTAAGCTCCTTAGCTTTTTGATAAGCATCGTTGTAATTCTTGAATGCATCAGCAGCATCTTTATCGCCAGCTTGCGCCTTATCGAAAGCGTTAAAGTATGCAGGCATTAAGTAGCCACTAAAGTTATCCGCAAGAACTTTCGTAAGTTCGTTAGGGTCAGTTGCATAAGTATCATGCAATACTTTTTCAGCAGCTTCAAGCTTCTTTTTAGCCTCATCAACTTGTGCTTGCGTTGCATCCTTATTTGCAATAACCTTGCGCGCATTATCTAACGCAGTGTCATAGGCCTCGTATGCTTTCTTAGCAGCTGCCTTCTGCTCTTCAGTAACACCTGCATCAGTGCTTACAGACTTGGCCTTAGCATTCTTGTAGAAGGTGCTCTGCTTGCCAGCTGCATTAGTTGGATCAGGATTATCGAAGCTGAGCTTTTCGGTAGCTATAAGCTTTGACTTATCTGTTGCTTTAGCATCAAGAGCTGCTTTAGCTTTTTGAAGCGCGTCAATAGCTGCGTTAACGTCCTTTTGGGAAGCGTTAGGATCCTTAGAAAGCTCGTTTGCCTTCTTTACAGCGTCATCGTAAGCCTTTTGCTGGTTTGCATCAGCATTCTGATATCTAGGATCTGCTTTTGTTTTATCCTGCGTACCATGCTCATCAATACCCGTGTTTACCTTACCATGCTCAGCGATGGCAGCGTTCAGCTTGTCTTTGCTAGTGGTAAAGTCGTTAAGCTTTGCGCGCGCAGCGTCAAGCTTAGCTTTGGCAGCATCAACATCTTTTTGCGTAGCGTTATCGTTTGCTTTTGCATCTTTAGCAGCTTGAAGCGCTTCATCGTAAGCTTTTTTAGCCTCTTTAGCTGCATTGTTTCTGGCTTCGTCAGCCTTGCCATCAGGTGTCTTAAAGTCTGGTTCAGTAACGTTCTTATATCTGTCAGTTGCTTGCGTTCCAGACGCAGGATTTTGACCTTGAGCAGGTGCACCATCTTCGGTTATCGACTTATCCAATCCATCCTTGTTGGTCTTAGCACCATCAAGAGCCTCGCGAGCCTTGTTAAGCTTAATGGTTGCATTATCAACTTCAGCCTTAAGCTGTTCAGTTAACTGATCATCTGGTGTAGTTCCAACTTTTTCAAGCGTTTGTTTAGCAACCTTCAACGCATCTTCGTAGTCTTTCTTCACCTTGTCAGAAGCGTTGTAATAGGCTGACTGTGTTGGAACATCTTTGCCCTCAATAGCAACAGTCTTGTGACCCTCAACAGACGTCTTCAAATCACTCGTCTTGTGATTCATCTGCGGCACAAAGATAACGTTAATTGCCTTAGGCGTATTCCAAGGTTGATTGCCGTTTTCCATGTAAACATTTCTATACATCGTCAATCCATACGGCAAAACAAACAGGCGCGCCTTATATACCTTGCCTTTTTTGGCAGCAACAAATACCGGCTTAGCTTCATTATCCCAGGAATACGAACCAGCTTCCGATAAATTATCGCCGAGGTCCACACCAGAATTATCAACCTTCTGACTATATTGCCAATAAGCACCGCTCATATTGCCAAGCGACAACTCAGTTGTAGGCTGGTCATCTTTAATCACGTAGCCCACATGCGACTTCGTGTCTTTACCATCCACGCCTTCGTGGTCGAGCTTCTCGTTGCCCGTGAGATCACGCAAACCAGAATTCTTATCCTTTGCCGTAGCTCTCAACAAATCAAGAATCTTATTTGTATCAAATTCTTCTGCTTTAGTTGAATCGTAGCGGTAGATAATAGTCTTCTTATCTTCGCTCCATGAGAAACCTTCGTCTGTGTCGCGACCATCAATCTTGTCTTTAGTCCACGAAACGTTATAATCCTTGCGAATATCCGCCAAACGCGTGAGCTTGTGCGCCTTTACGTCAGAAGTAAACTTGGCAACAGCCTTATCGGTCTTGATCTTAACGGTAATCGTGTTTTCTGCCTGACCGTTAGAGATGCCCTGATTACCTTTACCAGCAGCAGTAAGATTGCCATCAAGGTACGAAAGCGAAATCTGGTTCTCGTAGTCAGTAGCGCTTAATCCAAGCTCTGTATTGTATTTATTAGCTTCGTAAATAGCCTTCTTGATTTGCTTCAACTCGGCGGTCGAATAACCCAAAGGATTAGCAACAATTACAGCCTTAACCGTTGAATTTTCAGCATCGCTTGGAACGGTAACGTCCTTTTCTTCAAGCTGCTTCAACACGAGGTCGCTGAGCTTAATCTTAGGAGCGTCCGCAGCATCCACGCCATCGAAGTTGATAGTGAATTCACCCTGGTCGTTAATGGTCACCTGATCTAGGCTTACGTTATTAAGGCGCGCAAGCTTGCGTTTAATATCGGCTTTTACCTCGTCGGACACCTTGGTTGGGTCTTCAACAATCGGCTTATCGATACGCGTATCGTAGCGAGCAACTGTAAGAGGAATAGCCTCGGACTTAAAGCCCAAATCCGTAACCATATAGGTGTTAAGCGTCTTCGCACCAGCTACATACGTCTTATTTTTTGCATCTTTATCTGAGGTTTCAGTATTAATAGCCTTAAACTGCTTTGCGTCGTAAGCATCTTTTGATTTTACGTTGATCTTGCCATCAGTGGTATCTGTAACTCGCACCGCTTTACCATTCTCCCTGGTAAATACGCCATTCGATGCGCTTGCTGCGGCGAGCTGATCGTTCACAGACTTCTTATCGACGCGAGCTGTTTCAGAATTAGCAGCCGCAGTAATTGCTGCTCGAACCTTTTCAGGAGTAAGCTCTTGATTATACTTAAGCACAACTGATCCAGCTGTCTTTGGTGGCACAAGCGTTGCTGCACGGAATGCATTCGTTTTATAAATAGTTGTAGTGCCATCTTTAGCAGTTACATACACAAAAATAGAGCGGTTTGCCGCATACTTCTCAGCAGCGCCAATGTTGCCATCCCTAAAAAGATCACTCATCGTAAGAGTTGCAGAGCCGTCTTGATCATTCGGAGTAAACGTATAGTTTCCAGAGAAGCTCTGGTGCATCTTAGGATCACCAGAATAATATTCAGCACCCCTCTTGCTCTTATCGTTAGTCAAACCATTGTTTTGAGCAGGGAAAATAGCAATATTGGTAATCTTGCCACCATTTTTTGGTGCTGCAAAGTTGAAAGTAACCGTGTGCGTTTCACCATTTACGCTATACGTGTTGTCTGAGCTTCCCCAACCATACGCATTTGGCATAGTTTCAGCGTTATTCTCATCAATATTAATCTTGGTATTAGTAGTATCCGATGTGTCAGGCTTAATTTTATTAGGATCTTGGTTTGCTTCATCATTATTCGACGCGCGATCCGTGCCGCCCACAGCAGCATATGTAGCAGACCTTACAACAGTCGATTTATCTTTAGAATCGTCAGTAGTTACAGTATTCTCAGACTTATTCTCAGCCTGCTTATTAGTATTCCCAGCCTGCTCTCCAGCCTCTTTATTAACGTCAGTCTGATTCTTCTTATCAGACTTACCAGTTTCTGCATCCTTACCATTTTCGTCTGCAGAAGCCTTCTCACCAGCATTCTCGCCAGCAGCACCAGCATTCTCACCAGCCTTCTCACCAGCAGTCACAGGAGTCTGTGCTACATCCGGCTTTGCATCAGGAGTTACACCAGCCTCCGCCGCCATCGCAGGAGTTGCACCAAAAGCGAACGCAGCACCAGCCAGCACGCCTGCAGCACCAACAGTGAACGCTGCCACCTTGCGCGCGTCCACAGCCTTCGCAATCGCGTTACTTACCGCAGCATCCAATGTAACCTTGCGTGCGTGCCTTCTGGAATTTGAATTAGCCATTGTATCTCCTTGAATACCAGATTCTCTCTGAACAAGTCTTTGTGAATTTATTAATAAAGAGCTTTGTGCAGTAATCAAACGCTGATTGAACTACGGTCAAATACATATGAAACTTCTGCTCAGCCCTCAAAAGCGCAATCTCTTTTATTGAGATTTATACTCAATAGTACCGAATATATGAATATTTTGCAACATATTTGTTATGATGTATAGCCTACTAGACCCCCCCCCGCGAGGCTTTATTCCAACGTTTTTGGCAGGTTTTAGGGGTAAAAACTTCCATATTTAATGTAAGCTAGATTACATTTTTAATGGCGATTCTAAACACACGTTTAGTATAAATTGCATTTATTTTATGCATTTATGCATAGATGTACATTTATGCATACTATGTCAATTTTCAATACTCACTGCCATTCAGTCGTGTGGATATTCGTGTGGTCGAGATTTGAGATTTTTCGCACTGAACGAAGGACGCTCGCGCAGCGCTTTGACCGAGCTTGAAATCAACAGGATTTCAAGCTCCTTCAAAGCGTGATTTGGCTCAATTGTGAAGCACGGTGTGCTTCACATGCCAAATCAGCCGAACGGCTACCAATAGCCGTGAGGAATAAACGCTCGCTGCTGAGCTTGCACGGAAAGTCCACTGGACTTTCCGTCTGAGCAAGCTCACGCTCCGAGTTGCTTTCGCGCGCTACGCTCTGAGCGCGAAAGCAGGTCGTCACGCAATAAAAATGCCAGCGCAAACTCATGGGAGAAAAGTTTACGCTGGCAAAATAACTATGCTGCGTTTACAGCAACAGCAGTTACATATTAAATTTTAATTTCTATTTTAATTTCTATTTAGTTTCTACTTAGTTTGCTTGCGACGGCGATTTACCACGACAGCAAAACCAAGTCCGGCAAATATTGCAGCAAGCGATGCAAATAAGCCAGTTGCAGCACCCGTCTTAACAAGACTATGACCATCCGCACCAGACTTATCTTTTCCAGCACCAACGCCTGCACCAGCAGCATTAGAGTCGCCAGAATTATTTGCACCACCATTCAAATGCTTGTTCGCAGTATTCGCATCGTTCGCAGCATTAGCAGCATTCGCATTATTCGCAGCATTCGCATTGCCGCCAACACCAACAAAATCGTAGTTGTATTTGCCGTATTGGAAGTCACTACCGATGTTGTAATCGTATCCATAACCGTAGTCGTAGTCATAGTCGTAGTCATAGTCGTGACCATTCCAATAACCATAACCGAAGTGCCTTCTAATCAGCTCCTTAGCTTCACGCAGCTTACGCAAAGCCTCATCAACCTGAGCCTGAGTTGCGTTCGGATCCTTGAGCACACTGTTGGCCTCGTCCAGCATCTTCATGTACTTCGCACGCTCATCAGGGTCAGCAATCAGGTACGAAAGCTTGCTACGGAAGCTAGAATCGTCATCAGATTCCTTCTGCAACTTAGTCTTATCAGTGCTGTATTTATCTTCAATTGCTTTCTTGGCATCTTTCAGCTTACGCAAAGCCTCATCAACCTGAGCCTGAGTTGCGTTCGGATCTTTCAGCACACTGTTAGATTCTTCCAAAATCTTCTTATACTTCACAACATCAGGATTTTCATTACCATCTTCCGTTACAATAACCGTAGCATTCTGTAAAGCTGGGAAGCCCGCAAAAGTACTAGTGGCATTTACTTCATGCTCCAAATCGTCATAATCAGTTTGATACTTTGAAGTAATCAAATCCTTAGCATGCTTCAAATTAGTCAACGCCTCGTCAACCTGCTTTTGAGTTGCGTTAGGATCTTTCAGCAAGCGATTAGCTTCGTCCAAAGCCTTCTTGTATTGAGCAATTTCCGGATTCTTATCGCCAGAGTGACCAAAAGCATTCTTGAACTCAGGACTCTTAGTGAAATCACCATCCTTAGCGGCTTCGTCACTCAAGTCCTTCTTCTTTGTGTCGTACTTCTTAAGCTCTTCGCGCGCCTTGTTAAGCTCCTTAAGAGCTTCGTCAATTTGCGCTTGAGTTGGCTTATCCGTCAAAGGAGTTTTATCGTTATTATGCTTTTCGAGCAGATCCTTCGCCTTAGCTAAAGCTTTATCGTAGTCGTGCTTTGCTTTTTGAGCATCTTCAGAAGCATTAGGATCCGACACATTCTTATATGCAGGCTCCTTAGTGCTATCGATTTTTGCAGACTCGTCCAGCTTAGTAACATCCGTACTGTACTCGTCTTGAAGCTTCTTACGAGCATCGTCCAGCTTCTTATTAGCGTCGTCAACCTGCTTTTGAGTCGACTTAGGGTCGTTCGCAACTTTCTTTGCTTCTTCTAACGCATCGTCGTACGCCTTCTTTGCAGGCGTCTTAGAATTATCGGTTACCTTAGTTTTATCATTCGTGTAACCTTTGTCAGAAGAGTTCTTGTAAGAAGGACCTTTCTTAGTGTCCGAATCGGTGTCGATCGACTTCTTCAAAGCATCCGTCTTAGTTGCGTACTTTTGCAAATCCTTGCGCGCTTTGTCGAGATCCTCCAAAGCTTTGTCAACATCGCTTTGCAAAGCGCGACCATCAGCATGCTTTTGTACGCCGTCAAGGAAGTCTTTGTCGTCGACTTTCTTATCCGTATTCTTCTTATCGTTAGGTATTACCTTTCCGTTTTCGTCAACGTCTTTATCTAACTTATTTCCGAGTACTTTCTTAGCATGATCAAGCGCGTCGTCGTAAGCTTTCTTAGCTTGCTTTGCTTCGTCAGAAGCATTTTCGTCCGAAACGTTTGAGTATGCAGGATCATCTTTAGTAGCTTTATCGTCGTCTACTGAAGCCTTAAGCTTAGTAGCGTCGGTATTGTACTTTTCGATTACTTCGCGAGCTTTGTCAAGAGCTTTCTTTGCATTCTCAATCTCATCCTTATCGATATTGGCGTGAGGATCCTTGGCAAGCTTATTCTTAATAGCTTTTGCTTTTTCGTAAGCTTCGTTGTAATCCTTGAATGCTTGAGCCGCGTCCGCATCTCCATTATTCGCCTTATCTTTAGCATTGAAGTACGCAGGAAGCTTATTGCCGGCAAAGTTGTCTGCAACAGTCTTAGTAATATCCGTCGGATCGCTAGAAAGCTTATGCAAGTCGTCTTCTGCTTTCTTGAGCTTATCAAGCGCGTCGTCAACTTGCTTTTGAGTTGCCTTTGGATCCTTAAGAACGTTATTAGCGTTTTCAAGCGCCTTGTCGTAAGCGTCCGCGTATCCTAACGCAGTATTCTTATCTACTCCGTTTAAGCTTTCGCCATCCTTAAGTTTCTTAGCGTTGCGGTAGAACACGCTTGCAGATTCAAGGTCGTCAGCTTTGTCGTTATCGTGACTCTGCTGTACTTGAGCGTCAAGAAGCTTCTTGTTGGTTTCGCGCTTATCGAGCGCTTCCTTTGCTTCCTTAAGCTTATCCGCTGCGGTATCTGCTTCCTTTTGGGAAGCGTTAGGATCTTTAGCTACGTTCGCAGCTTTCTTTACGGCATCGTCGTAAGCTTTACGCTCGTCGTCGGTAGCGTTCTGGTAGCGAGGATCAGCGTCAGAATGGTCATCCATAGTGCCAGTATCAATTCCGCTATTAGTATTGACTGATTCGTCAAGCTTTGCTTTGTCTGTTGCGAATTCGTCAAGAGCTTTGCGAGCTTTATCGAGAGTATCTCTTGCTGCATCAACTTGCTTTTGTGTAGCGTTAGGATTTGCTACCAGCTTTTGCGCTTCTGCTAAAGCATCGTCGTAAGTTTTCTTAGCTTCTTTAGCTTTCGCATTCTTAGCGTCATCCGGCTTTCCGTCAGGAGTCTTAAACGAGTCACCGTCCAAATTCTTGTATTTGTCGGTTGATTGCGTTCCGCTATTAGCGTCATCACCATGCTCCTTAACAGACTCTTGCAAAGGATCCTTATCGGTTGGATCACCGTTAAGATTCTTTCGAGCTTTATCGAGCTTAAGCGTAACGTTATCAATTTTCGCTTGAAGTTCCGGATTCTTCTTAATATCTTCGTCGCTCTTCTTCTTAGCTTCTTCAGATACTTTCTTAGCTTCAGCTAAAGCGTCGTCGTAAGCTTTTTGAAGCTTAGGATCAGCATTGTAATACGTTGGATCCGTAGGAGTTCCGTCTAGCAAAGTCTTGTTCTTGTCAACGGAAGCGATTAAGTCCTGCTTCTTGTTCTTCGTTTGAGGAACGAAGAGAATATTAATTGCTTTAGACGTATTGTAAACGTTCTTACCTTTGTCGTATACACCCATGTAGTAATACGGATGGTAAGGGTCCACGAACAGACGCGCCTTGTATACTTTGCCTTCCTTTGCTGCAACTGTTACCGACTCGCTATCTTTGTCGAAGCTGTACTTTCCAGCCTTCGACTCTGACTCGCTCATCTTTTCTCCAGAATTTGCTACAGCAAGACCCGGCTCATTAGCGCCTTTTGGAGTTTGAGAAACTATATCGAGAACTCCAATCGGCTCGTTGTTTTCATCTATGAAGAAATTAATGTGAGAATACTTAGCTTTACCCTTCGTGCCTTCACGGCTAAAGTTAAAGCGGTCGGAACCATCGAGGTTTCGCAAGCCTTTAGAAGCTAAATCTCCCTTAGGCGTTGCTTTGAGCATCTTAATCAGATCGTTAGTATTAAACTCGCTTCCAAGCGAAGAATCGTAACGATAAATAAGCGTCTTGTGATCTTCACTCCATTCTAAGCCTTCGTCGCTGTCACGGCCTTTAAGCTTTGTATCAGTAAATTGCACATCGTAATCTTTGCGCAAATCAATAAAACGCGTAATCTTACTATTTTGAATATCCGACTTAAACGAACCAACAGCTTTGTCTGTATTAATATTAACGGTAATAATATTTTCGTTTAGACCGTTACTAATACCATTCCTGTTGTCATATTTATTGACTGTTAGCTCTTCTTTAGGATAGAAGTTCAAAGTAATCTGATCTACGCTAGTAAGACCGAGCTTACTGTTGTTCTTATTCGCGTCGAAAATAGCTTGCTTAATTCGAGCAACATCATCCTTAGAGTACGCAATCGGATTATAAACAGGCACAGCATTTTCGCCAGAAGGTAGCTCAATATCTCCATCTTGCAAGTGCACGCGCTTCTTCATAACCAGCATATCTTTGCTAATAACAGGCTGATTTTGCTGGAATAGATTATCGAATTTAATAGTTGCGTTACCTTCGCTGTCTACGCTGACTTTACTTGCGTCAATATGATTCTTTTCAGCAACGCGCTTTGCAATAGCATTCCTGTCGTCAGCAGTAAGATTATTTGGATTTTCTACTTCCAGCTTTTCAATACGATCGTCGTAACGAACTACAGTAAGCGGTATTGCTGGGGACTTCATGCCAAGGTCAGTAACCATGTAGGTATTGAGTGTGTTTGAACCAAGTGCGTAGCCGTCGCCATTTTTAGTGTTGATTTTGGAGAACATGTCGCCGTCGTATTCGCCCATGCTTTCCGGAATTTTTGCGTCCACCGTGTCCGGAGTGTTGTTCACAGTATTTTCGTCAACGCGCAAGCCAACACCACCTGACTTACTTTGTGAAACAATCTGATCAGCTACACTGCTACCAGACTTGTGATCAGTTGAAAGATTCACTGCTTCGTGAAGCATTTTGCGCACAGTATCTGCAGAAAGTCGCTCGTTATACTTTAATACGATTGATTTTGCGACCTTTGGCGGCACAAGCGTTGCGGTACGGAAGTTATTAGATGTTGCGTTGTGATTCAAATCACCTTCGTTATAGTAAAGGAAGATTGAACGGTTTGCGCAATAACCTTGGCCTGACGAGATTCCGGCATCCCTAAACGGCTGCTTCATAATCAAATCTGCACTGCCGTCAGGATTCTTCTTGAACTCGTAAATTCCAGAATACGTCTGATGCATCTCGTCTACGCGTTCAGAATCATACTCAATTAAGTTCTTATATGCAGCTTCCTCATCAGTATTAATACCATCTCTCGAATCCGGCAAAATCACCACACGCACAATCTTCTTGCCATCTTCTGGCTTTGGAAGATGATACACAACTTCTTGCTTTGCAAGATCAGTGTCAAAAGTATTGTTTGGAGTTGCCCATTCGTAAACGTTTGGCATTGACTTGGAGAAGTCTACTTCGTTAGGCTTCTTTTCTTCGCCTGCTCTATCCTCTTCTGCCGCTAGTGTTTTTTTATTCTCAGAATTGTAATCATATGTTGAATTATCGCTTGTGTCATATGTGTCTGTGTCATATGCGTCTGTGCTATATGTGTCATATGCATTTGCGTCATATGCTCCATACGAATCGTACGCATCATACGTAGAATCCTGCTTTCCAAATGAAGGATCAACAGAAGAAGAATCAGCTTCCGCTGCCATTGCAGGAGTTGCACCAAAAGCGAACGCAGCACCAGCCAGCACACCTGCTGCACCAACCGTAAAAGCCGCCACCTTGCGCGCATTCACAGCCTTTTCAATTGAATTGCTTACTGCAGCATCCAAGGAAACCTTACGCGAATGCTTTCCAGATTTTGCATTAATCATAACGTTATCTCCTTAAAACAATTTTCGTTTTTCAAACTAAACACAAAGAACTTAATACTTAAGTAAATTATTGGTTAATACATCCATGTACCACTCCCATTAAGCTCTTATAAGAACGTAAATACAATTTACGTATCAAAGTTACGCACGATGCTATCAACTGTATAAGCAATTTGCAATACGCTTGTTATGATGTATTACATAAAACCCCCTCTAATCGGCTTAATTGCAACGTTTAAGCAAATTAGGGGGGGGGGTGCACGTTTTTCACAAAAATTTGCACTAAACAATAGTTTTTATAGCGATTCTAAACTTTTGTTATAGCAAAAATTACAGCTTAATTAGCAAATAAAACTACAAATAACCTACCCAATTTTCGTAAAAAGCGGCTTAACATTCGACCAAATTCTGCGCGCAATTCCCGGATGATTCATCGTATACAAGTGAATGCCATCCACTCCTTCGGCAATTAAATCGTTAATCTGCTGAGAAGCAAAAATACTGCCAGCATCGCGCAAGCAATCAGCATTACTCCCCCAACGATCCATCATTGCGGAAACTTGCGAAGTAATACGAGACGCACACAAGCTAGTCATGCGCTTAACTTGCGAAGCGTTCGCCACAGGCATCACTCCAGCCTCAATCGGCACGTTAATGCCGGCAGCGCGAGCTAAATCACGAAAACGCAAAAAATCTTCATTATCGTAGAATAATTGCGAAATTAAATACGTAACACCCGCGTCAACTTTGCGCTTCAGATTATCAATATCCGCTTGCAAACTTTCCGCTTCCGGATGCTTCTCCGGGTAGCAAGCGCCCAAAATCGGCAAATCCGGACGCTTTGAACGAATGTAGGAAACCAAGTCACTAGCATGCTCAAAAACACCTGCCGCCTCCTGGCCTGCAATCACGTCTCCGCGCAAAGCCAAAATGCCGGAAACACCAGCATTATCAAACATTTCCAAAGCTTCATCAACAGCATCATAATCAAGGTAGCGAGCTGTTAAATGAGCAACCGCATCAATACCGTATTCGGAGCGAATAGTATTCGCAATACGCGCAGTAGCAGTACGATCCTGCAGCTTTCCAGTGCCGTAAGTAACCGAAATAAAATCCGGGTCAAGACCCTTCAAACCATCCAAAGTATCGTAAATCGTACCAATAGGAGATGTGCGCTTAGGAGGAAAAACTTCCAGCGAAAACTTTGGTTTATAAGTCACAACTCACCCCCTGCTCGGCTGATCGATTAGCTTGTTATCTTGCAATTCTTCCCTAACCTCGCGAGCAGCAGCAACAAGATTCTCCAAGCTTGGCCAAGTTTCAGCGTCGCCACGAGTTTTAAGACCACAATCCGGGTTAATCCAAAGCTTCTCAGCAGGCATCTTACGCAAAATCTCGTGAATACGCTCCACAAGCTCAGCCTTACCAGGCACGCGCGGAGAATGAATGTCATAAACGCCAGGACCAGCCTCAGTCTCAAAATGCGCATCATGAATAGCATCAAGCACAACCAAGTCGCCACGAGAAGCCTCGAAAGAAATCACATCCGCATCCATAGCATCAATGTCGCGAATAATGTCATTAAACTCCGAATAGCACATATGCGTGTGAATTTGCGTAGTCGCAGAAACGGCAGAATGAACCAAGCGGAAAGCAGAAATCGCCCAATCCAAATACTTCTTATGCCAATCAGAACGACGAAGCGGCAACTTTTCACGCAAAGCAGCCTCATCAATCTGAATCACACGAATACCAGCGCGCTCCAAATCCAACACTTCATCGCGAATAGCAAGAGCCAACTGCTGAGTCTGCTGCTCACGAGTAATATCCTCGCGACGCCAAGACCAGTTAAGAATCGTCACAGGTCCAGTAAGCATGCCCTTAACAACATGCTTCGTGCAGCTCTGAGCATAAGCACTCCAAGCCACAGTAATCGCAGACTCGCGAGAAACATCCGACCACACGATTGGAGGCTTCACGCAGCGAGTGCCATAAGACTGCACCCAAGCGTTCTTCGTAAACTTAAAGCCGCGCAAATGCTGGCCGAAATATTCAACCATGTCATTACGCTCAAACTCACCATGCACAAGCACATCCAAGCCAATCTGCTCCTGATGCTCAATGCACTTAGCAATACGATCGCGCATAAACTCGTCATAAGATTCGCGCGAAATCTCACCCTTACGAAGAGCGGCTCTAGCGTTACGAATATCCTTAGTTTGCGGGAAGGAACCAATAGTAGTCGTTGGCAAATCCGGCAAACCAAGCGATTCCTTTTGCAAACGCTGACGTTCCGCCCTTTCCGGCAGTCGCACAAAATCAGAATCTTTAAGATTCGAAAGACGATTAGCAACAGCAGCAT
The DNA here is from genome assembly GCA_946891915.1 of uncultured Bifidobacteriaceae bacterium. GTDB lineage: Bacteria > Actinomycetota > Actinomycetes > Actinomycetales > Bifidobacteriaceae > Bifidobacterium. Next base: position 20,314 of record CAMPNN010000006.1, on the reverse strand, counting down.
CCGCCTTCACGCGCGAACCGTCAAACAAAGCCTGATTTTTAGCCAAAACGTTACTTGATTTGCGATTTTCGTCACTTTCTGTAGCAAGATTTGCAATATCGCGAATCTCCTGCAACTTTTCAACAGCAAAAGCAAAATGCTGCAAAACGTCCGCACCCAAAGCATCCTCACCAGCAGTGCTAAAAGGCACGTGAAGAAGCGAGCAAGCAGAAGAAACAGCCACGCGATCCGTAACATTCTCACGCAAAGCATCAATAAGCCCAAGGCTCACAGCATAATCATTACGCCAAATATTGCGGCCGTTCACAACGCCAGCAAAAAGCGTAGTCTTATCGTTCACACCATAACGTTCAATTGCTGCAAGATTTTCATCCTTGCCTTCCACCAAATCAACACCAACACCGTCAAAACCAAGATTATTCACAGTCTCGTAAGCGTCAGCAATATTGCCAAAATACGTGTTAAGAAGAAGCTTAACTTCCGCACTCCTAGCATCAAGCAAAGGCTTATACAAAGCTTCAAAAAGCTCCAAATCGCCTTCCTCTTTATCAAGCGCCAAATAAGGCTCATCAAACTGCAACCAAGTTGCGTGAAGCTCACCAAAACGCTTAACAATACTCGCATAAGCATTACTTAACGCCGAAATCACAGACTCAGTTACTTCCAACTCCTGAGCTTCAGGAGTACGAGCCAACTTCAAGAAAGTGTACGGTCCAATCAGCACAGGCTTCGTTTCCAATCCCTGCGCGCGAGCCTCCAAAAACTCGTCAAAAGGCTTAGTTCCAGCCAAACGCAAGCCTTCCGGATTCTCAACTTCCGGCACAATATAGTGGTAGTTCGTCGTAAACCACTTCTTCATCGGCAACGCCGTCACATCACCGCGCTCACCCTGGTAGCCACGCGCAATAGCAAAAAGCGTATCCTCAGCATGCTCAAAATTCAAAGCATTATAACGCTCCGGCACAGCACCAAGCAAAATAGCCGTATCAAGCATTTGATCATAGTAGCTAAAATCATTACTTGGAATTAAATCAATCCCAGCTTCCGCCTGCAAACGCCAATGCTTAGCGCGCAAAGATTGAGCAACCTCACGCACTTCATCCAAAGAAGCATCCTGCTTCCAGTAACGTTCAATAATCTTCTTCAACTCACGATTAGCGCCAATACGTGGGAAACCAGACACCGAAGTTAAAGCCTTAGACATACGCACTCCAAAAATTTCTTTTCGTCAACACAAATTTGTTTCTTTCAACTCGCTTTAGCCTAGCAAAGAAATGAGCGAAAGTGGTCATTGAAGAACTTGGGGTGTCGTTATAAGCTTAATTTATATGCTTAATTTCGTGTGTGTTTTTTCCTTGGCGAAATGTGAGCAATGGAAATTACTAGCGCGACGACCTGCTTGAGCGCAGCATTGCGCGCGCGAAAGCAACTCGGAGCGTGAGCTTGCTCAAGTTGAAAGCACAGTGTGCTTTCAACGCAAGCTCAGCCGAACGGCAATTAGCCGTGAGGACAGCGCTACGCTCTTGATTAACGTGTCGCGAGTTTGGGGGGATTTCTCTCCTCGAACGTCCCGTCCTTCGTCGCCCTGACTGTTAGAGGATTTCTATGTCTGCTTTGTTCTTAAAAGAATGTTGCTTCCTCAGTCCTCTTTTAGTTCTCGTAGAGAAATCCCCCAAACTCTGCGTGCTTAATCGTTAATAACCGTGTCTTATCGCAGAGATTTTTCGATTTTTCTTCTTCGCTCGGCTTGTCAGCAGCCTGCGGCTCTGACGTCCGCCTTCGTTCAGTGCAAAAAATCTCAAATCTCTACCACACTGGTATTCGTACACTAAAGTCACGAAATTAAGCTACGGGTAGGTGCGCTGCAGGTGGGGGTTATTTTTGGTGTGGTGTGTGCAGCAGCACGGATGCTAGTGTTCTTTTAACAATAGGAATCAGCGTGTTATTAATTAGGCAAAGGATTTGGGCGTGAGGATTGCGAGGGCCGTGGCGCCGCGCAAGCCGCAAGTTGCAAATGGACGATCAGACACAAGCACCACAACCGACGCATTAGCAAGCCCCAAACGCATCGCCCCAAGCACATCCGGATCCGAATCCGGCGAAGAAAGCCACTGCGCAGCCATAGACATTGTCGGCTCATGCCCAACAATCATCGTCGTATGAACATCGCCTCGAACCGCCTGCAACTCATCCATAACCGACTGCATGCCGCCATCGTAAAGACTTTTGCGCGACTCAACCACAGGCGCATCGCCAAAACGCTTCAACATTCGCTTCAAAGTTTGCTCAGTACGATTCGCGCTAGAACACACAATATAATCCGGAACAAGCTTCAAAGACTCCAAGCCTTTTGCCATAATTTTCGCCTGCTTCAAGCCCTTATCAGTAAGACCACGCCCCCAATCGTCACCCATTTGAGGAGCCTCAGCTTTAGCATGACGCATCAGCAACAAAACGTACTTACTATGATGTGCTTTTTTCATAAGCTTTTTCATTGGTGATGCCATAATGCTCTCCTACTTAGCTTGATTATGCTCTATTTCTTGCGATTGCAAATCTTGAGATTGCGAATCTTGCAAATCTTGCAAATCTTGCGGCAATTGCGCAAGCTGCACGTCTAAATCGCGCAAAACTTTACGCAATTTACGATCCGAAATATCACGCAAAGACAAGTCTTCCAACTGCTCCGCGCGCTCTTCGGCTGTCATATCGTCAATATCACTAACTGTGTCTTTAGTGCCATGCTCGCGCTTCTTCAAAGCCGTAAAACCTTCAGCCATTGCGCGCGAAACAATCAAAAATCCAGTGTGACCAATCATCGCGTGATCCGGTCGCACAGCCAAACCTTGCGCTTTCCACGTGCGCTCAAGCGTTTCCTGAATCTCCGGCTCAGTCCACACGCCGCTTTCTCGCAAAGCTTCAGCCATTCGAGACATTTGCGTAGTAGTCGTAACGTACGCAATAAGCACGCCTCCCGGCACAATAACGCGATGCGCTTGTTCAAGTCGATTCCAAGGGTCAAGCATGTCGAGCATAATGCGATCCACGCTGTGCGCGTCCAAAGTTTTTGCAACCGAATCAAAATCGCCAGTAAGCAAATTCCACCATTCTGGGCGCTTACCGTAGTACAAAGTTGCGTTAGACTCGGCAATACGCGCAAAATCCGGGCGAAGCTCAATCGTCGTAAGCTTTCCGCACTCCCCAACTGCGTCCAAAAGACTTAAGCTCATAGCACCAGAGCCAGCACCCGACTCCAAAACGCGCATGCAGGAGCGAATATCTCCTAAAGCAATTACTTGCGCAATATCTTTAGGATACATAATTTGCGCGCCTCTAGGCATAGAAAGCACGTAGTCAACCATACGCGGCCGCATAACAACGTAATCCCAGCCACCAATAGCGCGCGCCGCTTTCCAAGGCTTATTACCAGATTTTGAAAGGTCTTTAGATTCTTGATTTTCGCATGTTTGTTGAGATTCGCGCTTTGCACTAACGGTAGTTACAACAATGCCTTCGCTTTGGCCAATCACATCGTCGTGGCAAATAAGACCATGCTCAGTTTGCGTAAATCCGCCTGCAATAAGTTGCGCAGTAATTCGCTTACCTTTACGATCAGTGAATTGAATTTTCTCGCCAATTCGTAACATTCCACTACGCGAACTACCTGAACGCACTAAACACCTCGCAACTTTTGGAACAACTTTTATTATTTCTACTATTATAAGCTCACAGTGGTAAGAGGCATAGCAGAATCAATTGCAAAATCTGGAGCAGAAGGACGCACCCCTGCTTCCACCAAATTCACGCCAAGCATTGCAACCATCGCACCGTTATCCGTGCAAAGCTTCAATTCCGGCAAACGAACTTCAATTCCATGCTCTTTGCCGCAAGCCAACAAATGCTCACGAAGCTGCGAATTAGCGGAGAATCCGCCGCCAATCATAAGCGTTTTAGAACCGTACTGCTCGCAGCCCATCATAGCTTTTCTGGAAAGCACTTCTGCCACAGAATTAGCCAAAGAAGCGCACACGTCGTCAACTGGAATTTCAAGCCCTTGAGCCTCACGTGCCTCCACCCAGCGCGCAACAGCAGTTTTTACACCCGAGAAGCTGAAATCGTAAGGATGCTCTTTTCCGGAACGACCTTGCGTTAAGCCTTGCGGAACTTTCAAAGTATCCGGGTTGCCAAGCCTTCCATGCCTATCAATATGAGGGCCGCCCGGGTATGGGAATCCAAGCAAGCGTGCAACCTTGTCGAAGCACTCTCCTGCAGCATCGTCCAAAGTTGTGCCAACAACATCAATGCTTCTAGCAATATCGTTCACGTGAAGAAGCGAAGTGTGACCGCCGGAAACAATTAAAGCAAGAACGTCTTCCGGCACGTCACCAAATTGCAATTGCGTTACTGCAATATGACCGATTACGTGGTTAATTCCGTAAATTGGCTTATTTGCAGCCCAAGCCAAGGCTTTAGCTCCCGAAACACCCACAGCTAAGCAGCCTGCAAGACCAGGACCTGCGCTTACTGCAATTGCGTCAACGTCGCTTAAATCCATGTTTGCGTCTGCTAAAGCTTTAGAAACAACCGGCACAAAAGCTTCAGCGTGCGCTCGAGAAGCAATTTCTGGAATTACGCCACCGTAGCGCGCGTGCTCCTGCATTGAAGATGCCACCACATTTGACACCAGCGTGCGTCCGCGCACAATAGCCGCGGCTGTTTCGTCGCAAGTTGATTCAATTCCTAGTACGATTGCTTCGCTCATTTTATTCCTCGGTTCCGTTATTTTTTGCGGAAGTTAAATTATTATTTTCGCTTAAAATCTCGCTTAAAATCTCGCTTAAAATCTCGCTTAAAATCTCGCTTAAATCAGCGCACATTGTGTACGCATCAACGCCTTCTGGCTGATAGTATCTTTTTCGCAAACCCATTTTCGTAAAGCCAAAGCGATTATACAGCGCGAGCGCAGGAACATTGTCAACTCGCACTTCTAGCAGCATGCGTTTGGCACCAATTTTGCTTGCGGTTTTGATCATTGTTGATAAAAGCTTAGATGCTATGCCTTTTCTTTGATATTGTTTTGCAACGCCGATTGTCATTATTTGCGCGTCGTCGCCGTCAAACCAGTATCCAGCATACCCGCATAAAGTATTTGAATTTTCGTCAATTTCTGCATAGTATGCGCGCATAGGAGCTTGCAATTCTTGCGAAATCATACTCTCGTTCCATGAGCCTTTGCCAAATAATTCGGCTTCAATAGGCGCTATTTTTTTCGCTAAATAATCGCACGTAAAATCGCATTTCGGCACTATATTGCAACCTTCGGCTACTGCTGGAAACTTAGAACGCGTTATATCAACAATCATAATTACTCAAATCGTTAAAACGCTTCTATTTTTCTTTGGCTTTATTTGCCGCTCCAGAGCCAAGCACATGCTTAAGCGGATTTGGCACAGAAACGTCCGGACGTCGCAAATACAGCGGTTCAACAGCTTTTACGTGCTCATCTTTATTGGCGCACTGCTCAGCACACTGTTCGAAAATTTGTAAACCTTTCACACCCAAATCAAGCGCGGAAACTTCGGCAATAACGCCAACGTGAGCAATATTTCGCCAGTCTTCAGCATACTTTTTAGCACCGTGACCGAGCACATCAACGCAATAATTTTCGTTAGTTTCGCTTGCTAAATACTCGTTTACTCGCATCACAACATTCTGCGGATAGTCAATATCCATATCTATTAGCGCATTTCCTTCATCGTCGTACAAACACATGTACACTTGGCGACGACGAGCATCGTTTAGCGAAAGCACGTAGTGGCGAATATTAGAATCGCAAGAATCAGCCATATTTAGTAGCAAATCATTTTCTATGCTGCCATTTTTTACAGCTTCTTCAAACGCTCCAGAACGCATCATAAGGCTTTGAGGAAGAAGACTATCGCACCCTAAAATTTGTGCGTTATTTGCGAAAGCAATTGCTTTTGCTGCAACTAATCCTGCGCGAAGTCCCGTAAAAGGAGCAGGACCAACGCCCACAACCACGCGATCAATATCCGAAGCCTTAAGCCCCGCATTTTCCACAACTTTCGCAATATTTACTTGCAAACGCTCCACGTGAGTGCGAGAGTCGGTTTCAACAATCGGCTCATTGCCCACAATTCCAACAGTAGAACCAAATGAAGTGTCAATAATCAGCGTATTACTCATGTTTATTCCTCGAAGTCACGTACCCGACCAGCTTACTCGCTTACCACAACTTGCGTTATTTGCTTGCGTTTATTGCGTTATTTGCTTACGTTTGCTTACGTTATTTATTAATTACAATTTTTCAATTCGATTAAGCCAGTCTTTTCCAACAGCTTTCAAAGTTACGATTCGCTCACCGTCACTACTAAAGTCGTCAACTTGCGAAGAATCAACAGGCCTTGCAATATGAACTTCTAAGCGCTCACTTGCCAGCACTCCAGCCATTTGCTCACCCCACTCCATAAGCACAACAGTGCCATCTCCAGGCTCTTCCAAAGCTTCGTCAAGCCCCAAAGATTCAAGCTCGTCAAGCAAACGCGAAACAGTATCTTGCCCCGGAGCAAAATCTTCGCCACCCAAACGGTAAGCGTCAACGTGAATTAAAGTTGCAGGCTTACCATCCGCAAAAGTGCCGTGCAATTCGCGCGCAATCGTAAAAGTTGGAGACACAATCGGCTCACTAATTGAAAGACCCGCACCAAAACCTTGAGCGAACGTTGTTTTACCAGCCCCAAGAGGGCCAGAAAGCAGAAGAACGTCGCCTTCTTTAACAAGTTTTGCAACAGATTTACCAAGCTCGCGCATATTAGTATCCGTAGGCACTGTACGCACTTTTTGCTGTTCTAACACCGTTTCTTCTTTCATACTTAACACAATCTTTCACACAATATTTTTAATTTACGATTTTTAATTTAAGATTTCTAATTTACGACTTTTAATATAAGGTTTTTAATTTCCTTTAGACGCAATTATCATAATGCTTTTTTCAAGCGCGTAATTTGCGTCACTAGCACCGCCTTTGCACTGCTCATCCGCCCATGCTAAGGATTGCAAACATTTAGAAATACCAGAACTATTCCATCCTGCAATCTGACGCATTGCCATTTTAAGCGCCCACGGGTTTACTTTCGCTTCCGCACTAGAAATCGTGCCGTTACGCACTGCTATTGCGAGCGCAATTAAACGAATTTTTGAAGCCAAAGCGCCGATTAACGCTATTGGATCAACTCCTTGCGAAACTGCAGTGCGCGCTGCAAGCACAGCAGAACCTGCATGACCCGCAACTGCTTTGTCTGCAACGAAAAAGCCTGTAACTTGTGGATCTGCAAGCAAATAACGGTCAACAATATCAAGAGTTATTGGATTATCGTCATAGTCGAAGCATAATTGCGAACATAACGCCGCCAACTCTCCTGTTTTACCGCCTAAAACAGCCACAAGCCGCTGTGCTGCTTGAGGCTCAATACTGCGCTTATGCCTTTCGAATATGCTCATTACAAAATTAAGTTTTGCATCGTCTTTTTTAAGATCAGGCACAGTTATAGTGTTTGCGCCGGCTTTTGTAAGACGCGTAATAATAGATTTTCCTTTAACGCCACCTTCGTGACGCGCAATAACCCAAGTTGGTGAAGATTCTACAAAATTATTTTCGTTATTTTGAGTCTGCTGGCAGAATTTTTCAATCGCTTCTACTAAAGATTCATCCGCATTTTGCAAATCATTAATAATAACTATTGTGCCGTCGCCAAAAAGCGAAGGACCTGTAGCTTCATCAAACGCATACTTATCCGCGCTAGATGAGTCAAGCTCAATAACTTCAGCATCTGGAGCAATTTGATGTATTTTTTCGCGCAAAGTTCGAGCGTTAAGTTCGTTTAAGTACGCGTCCCCTCCAACTACCAGCGTAACCGGCATAACGCGTTCCGCACGCTTACTACTTACTGCCATAATGCTCCTACCCCTTATGCCAACCAACTCTTATCCATCATAATATTGCACACGAATATGCTAGAACCCACATTTATTCTTCGAAAATTTGCGAAGCTTCTGACCACATGCGCCTCCCCGAAGAAGCCCAAAGTTGCCCAATTATGCTCATTCGCTGAACATAAGCTCGATTGTGAAAAACGCGAAAAGCAATCATAAAAGCAGCAAATATTGTTACTTCCACACCAACCATAAGCCAAGCACCTGCAGCACCTTTCATCCACGGGAAAACTCCTAAAGCCGCTTCATCGCACCAACACGCACACTGCTCCATAAAACCGGTTCCAATTGACGAAGCTCTCGCAAAAATAAGCGACAATCCTGCGCTAAAACTTGCGCAAGCAAGCGAAATTAATCCGCAAACGGTTGCCCAATCCATAAGAGGAGCAACGATTAAATTCGCGGGAACAGACATAAAAGAAACTTCCGGTTGCATAAGAATTTGCACAGGCATTGTCCAACATTGTGCAGCAAAAGTTATAGAAAGTGCTGAAGAAATCCAGTTTGGCATATATTTCGAAAGTATTTTCGATGCAGGAACTCCCATAACCACAATTCCTAATGTTGCTGCCGAAGAAAGTGCAAAGGCATAATCCCAAGCGTATGAGGGATTTACCACAAGCACGCCTATAACAGTCCAACTTAGCGCGCTTGCCGACTGGTATGGTCTTTTGAAGCAAAACGCTACTGCGGCTATTATTCCCATAATTAGCGCTCTGAGCACAGAAGCTGAAGGGTAAACTACTGCAGCTAAAAGTATTTGCAGCGCAATTTGCAAAAAAGATGTGAACCATCTAGGAAGTAGCATGTAAGCGCAACATTTGTAAATAAGCATGCTTAATAGTAAAAAGTGGCCGCCTGAAACTGCCATAACGTGCATAATTCCTGCGTGCTGAAAATGGTTACGCGTCATCGTTGCGTAAGTTTCATCAATTGGCTCATGCGAACTTGTCTCTTCTGCCTCCACATATTCCTGCCCGAGCATTCCAACAGTTACTCCTGGAACCAGCATGCTTCCTTGCGCATCAAGCTTTCCGGTTACGTTATGAAAAGACTGCCATAATGCGGTTAAAGATTTGTGAAAAATATCCGCGCTTTTAGTAATTACTAAAGAATTTTGCGATTTTGAAATATAAATTTCTGGTTTATTATAATCAAAACGCGAAGATTTAATGCTCACCGGCACGCGCACACTAGATCCGTAATCAAGCCGCTTGCATATTGGCGAATACGCATAAAATTTCGCTTGATAATAGCTTATTTGCCCGTCAAATTTATGCACTTGAGCTACAGCTTGACAATCTCCCATAAAACTTTTAGAAGCACGAAGTGGCGTAATTATTGTAAATTCAGCAACGCGATCAGATTTTTCAGCGCCTCTTTTAGCATACGCAGCTTTAGAACCAGTTTCCGCATGTATTTCGCGCATCACAACGTCATTAGAAATTACGCATTGCGTTACGTAAGTAATTGCGCATGAGGCTATACAAAAGCATGCTGTAAGCGAAATTGTGCGATTCCAAGTGAATAATTTACAGCGCATGCTTTTTGACAAATTAACCAGTGTTGTAATGTGCCTGTTAGCACAATGCTTCACATTCTTAGCAAAAATACGCAATAATATCCACGCAAATAACAACAAGGCAAGCGCCGCCAATGCGCTAAAAAGAATCACTGCCGAACCGTAAAAACTATAAGTTTTCCAGAAAAACCTTCCAAGCAAGCACCCAACCCAGCAAGCAATTGCCACAGGCAACATGCGAAAATCGCGGCTTCCTCTAACCTGTTTCAGATCATCACACATAATGCACCTAACCCACATACACTATGCCGCGAAACTTATTCAAAGTTTTAGGCCCAATGCCTTTGATTTGCAGCAAATCTTCTAACCTTCTAAAACCACCTACTCTTTTTCGCTGAGCAATAATTCTCTCGGCAGTCTTTGGCCCCACACCTTTTAGCGTTTGTAATTGCGTAAGCGTCGCGGTATTTAGATTTATGCGAGAAGTATTATTTTTGCTGTTTTCGCCACCGTTCTCATTACTATTTACTCCACTGTTTTCTCCACCATTTTCACTATTGCTTTCGCCTTCGCTAACGTCATGCACCTCGATTCTTTCGCTGCTTTCAACGTTTTTATTGCTTTTATTGCTTTCACTATTTTTGCTGCTCTTGCTGCTTTTATTACTTCCTCTATTTCTGTTGTTTTTATTTCTTTCGCTGCTTTTATTCGTATTATTATCTTCTAAATTCTCAAAAGAATGTTTTGGATAATTCGCATTATCTGTTATTTTTTGCAACGACTTATTCTGTTCACTTTGCATTCGCTGATAAGTTAAAGACTGCGAAATAAGCATCGTAAGACTTGCACACAAAGCGACAACTAGCAGCAACAGCACTGCTAAAGTATGCACAGGTTTCATATGAAATCGCGGAGAAGATTTGCTGCTTTTTAGAATGTAGTCGAAAGAATCAGAACCATTTTTGCTATCGTTTTCGTTCAAAGCGTCGTTAGAAAACTCCAACAAGGACGATGCAATTCTTCTTCTTGGCAAGTTAGTTTTAGGCTCAGGAACACTGCATCCAGGCTCGTAATATTCCATGGCATCCCCCAAATTCAAACAATTCCCCAAATTTTGAAACGATACCTCCCACTATTAACTAACTTTCACACACTCGCAACAAAAAACATCCCCTGTGGTTAAAACCTTTAACACCGAAAAAAATGCTGTAAAGCGCGACGACCTGCTTTCGCGCATCATTGCGCGCGCGAAAGCAGGTCGTCGCGCTTTACAGCATTAATTAAGCCGAATTTAATTAAGCCGAATCCTACCTCTCGTCAGGCACAATAGACACAATCTTCGGCGCTTTCACAATCACCTTAAGCGGAGCTTTTCCACCCAAGCGATCTGCTACAGCTTCCAAAGCGAGCTTTTCAAGCTCCGAAGCGTCAATATTCGGGTCAACTTCGAGTTTGGCACGAACTTTGCCCTTGATTTGCACAACGGCAGTAACCGTATCCTCGCCAACGTAGCGAGAATCTGCAACAGGCCAATCTGCGTGAGCAATCGACTTTGCGTGTCCAAGCTTGCTCCACATTTCTTCGCAAATATGCGGCGCAATTGGAGAAAGCATAAGAACCAGCGGCTCAACTGCTGCGCGAGGCACGTGAGGAAGAGACGTTAAGTGGTTGTTCAGCACAATCAGCTTAGCGATTGCAGTGTTTGGTCGCATTGCTTCCATTTCCACAGTCACTTCTGCAATTGTGTTATTAAGAAGCTTAAGCGTCTTATCGTCGAGTGGGTCGTCGGTTACTACGCAAGCGCCGGTTTCTTCGTTTACTACGTTACGCCACAAGCGCTGAAGGAATCGCATGCCACCAACAACGTTACGCGTGTTCCACGGGCGAGACTCAGAAAGCGGACCCATGCTCATTTCGTACAAGCGGAACGTATCTGCACCGTAGTTTTCGTACATGTAGTCCGGGGTCACAATATTCTTTAAGCTCTTGCCCATTTTGCCGAACTCACGGTTTACTGCCTCGCCATGCCATGTAAAGGTTGGCTCGCCTGCACCGTTTGAAGCGCCTTCTTCAACTTCGTCGGCTGGCACGTACTGTCCACGCTCATCTGTGTAAGCGTAAGCCTGAATCATGCCCTGGTTAAACAGGCGGTGGAATGGTTCTGCAGAATCCACGTAACCCAAGTCGTAAAGTGCTTTATGCCAGAAGCGCGAGTAAAGCAAGTGCAAAACTGCGTGCTCTACGCCGCCAACGTAAAGGTCAACGCCGCCAGAAACGTGCTCTTTGCCTGGGCGGTTTGTGCCCATCCAGTAGTCATATTCGTCGCTGTCGACCATGTGCTCAGCGTCGTTTGGATCCAAGTAGCGCATGTAGTACCAGCAGGAACCAGCCCAGTTTGGCATTGTGTTGGTGTCGCGGTAGTAGGTTTTTACGCCGTCGCCAAGATCGAGCTGAACTTTTACCCAATCATCGTTTCGGCTCAATGGTGCTTCAGGCTCCGAATTTGCGTCGTCTGGAGCGTAAGTTTTTGGCTGATAATCTGGAACGTCTGGCAAAGCAATTGGAAGCTCAGAGTCTGGCACAAGGTGAGCTACACCGTCCTCGTCGTAAACGATTGGGAATGGTTCACCCCAGTAGCGTTGGCGAGAGAACAGCCAGTCGCGAAGTCGGTAAGAAACCCTGCCTTTTCCTACGCCTGCAGCTTCAAGCCAAGTCGTCACCTTTTTAATAGCTTCATCAACGCGCAAGCCGTTAATAGACAATTCGTCACCAAGCTTGTGCGTATGCTCTACTGCAGAGTTGATAACAATTCCGTCGTGTGACACGAATGGAGCGTTTCCTTCGTAGTCTGCCAACTTTTCGTCGGAATCAGGAAGAGGCTCAACCGTGTAAATTACTGGCAAGCCGAATGCTTTTGCAAAATCGTAGTCACGCTGATCGCCGCCTGGAACTGCCATAATTGCACCAGTGCCGTAATCCATAAGCACGTAGTCTGCAGTAAATAGCGGAAGTTTTGCTCCAGTTACAGGATTAATTGCGTAAAGACCTGTGAACAAGCCGGTTTTAGCGCCCGCGTCTTCCGTGCGATCTTTAGCAGTTTTTGCGCGAGCTTGAGCTTGATACTCCGCCAAGCCTTCTTTAAGACTTGCGTATCCACCCTTCCAACTTTCTGGAACATCCGCACCCCAAGCTTCTGGCACATGCTCAAGAATTGGGTGGTCTACAGAAACAACCGCAAACGTTGTGCCAAAAAGCGTGTCTGGACGAGTAGTGTACACTTCCAAATCGCGCGTTTCGCCGTCTGCGCACGGCACTTCAAAATGCACGGAAGCGCCGTGAGATTCGCCAATCCAGTTGCGCTGCATAAGCTTAACTTTTTCTGGCCAATCAATAGTGTTCAAATCTTCTACCAAGCGGTGTCCGTAAGCTGTAATTCGCATGGACCATTGGCGAAGGTTGCGTTGGAATACTGGGAAGTTTCCGCGCTCAGACTTTCCTTCTGCAGTAACTTCCTCGTTTGCGAGCACAGTTCCCAAACCTGGGCACCAATTTACAGGAGATTTAGAAATGTAGGCAATACGGAAGTCGTTTAATACGTCTGCTTGCTCTACTTTATTAAGTTCTTCCCACTTTTTGTCGGCAAATCCCGGAATTTCACGCTTACCGCTCTTAAACTCGTCAACAAGCTCAGCAATTGGTCGAGCGGAACCCTTTCCGCCGTCTTTGCGCACAAAATCAACGTCGTACCAAGCGTCGTAAAGCTTTGAGAAAATCCACTGCGTCCAACGCACATAATTCGTGTCAATTGTTGCAAAAGACCTGCGATCGTCGAAGCTTAAGCCCATGCGGTGAAGCTGCCTGCGCATATTTGCAATATTTGCTTCAGTTGTGATGCGTGGATGCTGGCCTGTTTGCACAGCGTACTGTTCTGCCGGCAAACCAAAAGCGTCGTATCCCATTGCATGAAGCACGTTTTCGCCCTTCATGCGGTGGTAGCGGCTTACAACATCTGTTGCCAAGTATCCAAGAGGATGCCCAACGTGCAGGCCTTTACCGGAAGGGTATGGGAACATGTCCATTGCAAAGAAAGAAGGACGACCATCAGCAAGCTTGCCTTCGCCATCCTTCAAATCACCTTTAACATTAGCAGCCCAGAATGTGCCTTGTTCATCCCAAGTTTTTTGCCAGCGCTGCTCAATATCTTGTGCGAGCTGCGCATTGTAACGAAAAGCTGGCTCAGCAATTGAAGCTTTATTGTCAGCTGTTGCATACTGTTGATCGTTGTCGTTCATACCCTAGGACTATAGCGTCTTATGCAGTCATTACGCAACACTTTTTATAAGTTTTATTGATATTTTATTAAGAAAATATGTAGTTTTAACGTAAGTTTTCCTAATGTGCGCACAAAATTAAACTTTTATGCTTATTTTGCAAAATAAATCATTACAATAGTAAATAAACTTTTTAAGCAAATAAAGATTAGAAAATTAGATGAAATTTAATAAAACTATAAATATTAAAGAGGTTGTGAATTGAAAGTACAAAAAAATACGTTGTTACTTATTGCTTGCTTAGTTTGGAGCGCTGCCGGTTTTAATATTCTTAAGATTGGCTTGTTGGCTTACCAGAATTATTTGCAACCGCTGAATTACGCTTTGTCACTAGTTGTTTTTGCAATATTCCAATTCCTTATTTTTGGCAAGCTTGTAAAAAAGCATACTGAAAGAATCCAAGCTTACGAAGAAGAAAAACAATTTTTCCTTAAATTCTTTGACGTAAAATCTTTTATAATTATGGCTTTTATGATGACTGGCGGAATTGCTTTGCGCGCAAGTAACGTAGCTCCTGAACAGTTTATTGCAGTATTCTACACTGGTTTAGGCGCGGCACTATTTTTGGCTGGATTACTTTTTGGTTACCAATTTGCTAAAACTTTTTGTCCTGCGCTTAAACACAGCTTGTCTGATTGTGCTAATACTTCAGTAAAATAGTTTGATTGGGAATAATTTAGTTTATTCGTCAAATATTTATTAAGTGTGTAAGCACATAACGCGTAATTGTGCATGATTTAACGTAAGAAGGTTGCTATGAACAATAATGTGTACACAAAAAGTAGATCATACGCACCTGAGCGTTTTTTTGAATGCGAAGGCAAGGGACTTAAATGGCTTGAAGAAGCTCATAAGTATGGCGGCCCTAGAGTTGCAAAAGTATTCGAATGGGGTAAGGATTATCTGAATATTGAGCGCATTGACACATCTTCCCCAACGCCTTTGGCTGCTTTCGAATTCGGTGCGGCTCTTGCTCACATGCACGATTATGGTGCTAAATATTTTGGCCAAGCCCCTGCAGATTATGACGGCAAATGCTATTTTGGGCCTCTTAGCGACCCAGTCGACATGCCAACTGGAACGTGGAATAACGTTATTGATTACCTTGCGGATGGCCGCTTACGCCCTATGGTTGAGCTTGGAATTTCCCGTGGAGAGCTTACTAAAAGCGATTTGGCTCTTACAAACGAAGTTATTGACGCACTTCCCGGCTTGTTAGGTAGAACTGCAGAAGATAAGCCTGCGCGCGTACATGGTGACTTGTGGAGCGGAAATGTTTTGTGGACTAAAAGCGAGGACGGAGAGCATACTGAAGCTGTGCTGATTGATCCTGCAGCTCACGGCGGGCATCGCGAAGAAGATTTAGCTATGCTTCACCTGTTTGGAATCAGCTATTTTAAGCAGATTCTGGATGGGTACCAGTCTGTACATCCGCTTAAGGCAGGTTTTGAGAAGCGCATGATTATTTGGCAGCTTTACCCTATTGCCGGCCATTGCGTGTTCTTCGGAGGCGGATACGTAAGCGAATATCGCGACATGTGCAGAAGAGTAATAAACGAATAGCAGCTTTCTTATAAAGCTATAAAACGTAATACTCGTATAAAATATGCAATAAACCCACAAAATATATAAAAACTGTAATAAACTTACCGACTTAATCGTAAAAATTACGAAAGGCCATTATTATTATGATTTGTTTGCGCAAACACATTTGGCATCGTTCCTTAATTACGTTGACTACGTTAATTTCTATGCTATTTGTTGTTAGTTCTTGCGGTACTCCTGTGCAAACAGCTTCCAATTCTTCAAATTCGCAGCAAATATATCACGGTAATGTGGCTATTTTTACGCCAGCAGACGGCTTGGCTTTGACTAGAAACAAGCCGTTAAGTACGTGGGATAGGCTTGTTCCAGAATTAGTTAAAAAATTGAAAAATAAGGGTTTTAACGATAATTCTATTGTTACAAAAACTTCTTCAAGTCTTTCTCAACAAAGTCAGGATGTACAAGATTACGTAGTAAATTTGCTCACTCCTCTTCGCAAAGAAAAGCACAATACACAAAATAAGCACGATGCCGAAGTAACGGACGCAAAAATTAAGAAGCAAATAAGTAAAACAACTATTGTTATTGCACCGTGGACCAGCAAGAATGGCAATAATAATTACGGAGATTACGCAACTTTGCCTGCTGCTAAAAAATCCGTAACCAAAGCTTCAAATGAATCAGCAGATAATCAAAATCAACAAAATTCCGAAAAAAATAAAGAATATAAAGAAGAAAACAGTAAAAATATTCAACGTTCAGAACAACGCTTAGCTGCCTCGCTTCGACTAGCACAAAAGTTTGGAATGCACATAGTTATGATTTCGCGTTGTATTCCTAACTTTAAGCCAGATGTGCTATTTCACCTTTCTGACGCAAGTAGTATTGGCGAAATTCAGGCTGCAACTCTAGTTCAAAAACTTGCTTTAGACAGAGCAACTAAAGAAAATCCGCGCTATATTGAAGTTCTTTTACCATGCCACAACCAGGTAAATATAAACATACACTCTAAAACTTCTCAAAATGGTAATAGCAACGAATCTGAAAGCACAAACGATGGCAGCGCAAACGGCAATGGCCTGAACAATACGGCTTCAAATGGCGATACCTCGAACAGCAATGACGCAAATACGGAAAATCAAGCATCCAACAATAACAGCGGCAACGATTCAGGAAAATCTTCCGATAATTCAGGCACGCTGGAATTAGAAGACGATTTTGCTAAAGACGCATTTGCTGGAATATGGAAAGTATTAAGGCCGTATTTCGTTTCTGGAACGCTGTTAAGCACTTCTGGAAGATTACACGCAAACAGCACAGAAAAAGATTGGATTAACGTTGCTTTTGACGCAAATGATTCAGATGCTGTAAAAAACGAATTAAAGAAACGAATTACGCGAGATAATAATTTGCTTTCTTCATCGCCAATGCACGTTGACGGAATTATTGCTTTAGATGACCAGGTTGCGTTACAAACCGTACAAACGCTCAACGACCTAGGGTATGAGGGAAGCGCAGCAAATATTAATCCTTCGTTCACACTGCCGGATGTTATCGGAAACTTTATTGGAAAACGCAATCTTACTAAAAGACCAGTTCCAGCTCCAAAAAATAGCGATAAACAAAACAATAATGACGATCAAGCACTGCAAAAACAATCCGATGCTAAAGATGATTCTCGCGCAAAACAGTGGCCTGCAATAACCGGCTACGGAGCTTACAAGAATGTTATGCCAAATATTGTAAGTGGTAAGCAGTGGATGACCACTATAGAGCACCAGAATCAAATTACTAGCGATATTACAGAAATTTGCGATTCGTTGAATGTTGAAGGCAAGCTTTCGCAAAAAATTGCCACAACTCCAACATTAGACCACGGAATTACTGTTCCAACTGTTCGAGAGCAACTGCTTGCAGTAAGCGCAACAAATCTTAAATCCCGCTTAATAGATCCAGGATACGTTTCCCTGGCTGACGCAGGATTATAAACTTGTAGAAGCTAACGCTTTCGCGGAGCATAAATAACATGCTCAATAAGGTGCTGATAACGCTCCACTACTGCCTGCCTGCGCGCTTTCAAACTTGGAGTAATCAAACCATTAGCTTGCGTAAAAGCTTCATGAACAATCTCAAACTTGCGTATAGATTCCGCTCTAGAAACTAAAGAGTTAGCTCTTGTAACAGCACGCTCAACTTCTGCGCGGACGATACCATTTTGAGCAGCTTGCCGCAAACTAATAACTTTGCACGCTCCTCGAGAAGCAAGCCAAGAATTAACTTCTGCTAAATCAAGCGAAATAATAGCAGCAATAAACGGTTTTCTATCTCCAATAACAACCGCTTGAGCAATAATTGGCGAAGTCATTAAAGAAGCTTCCAAAGTGTTTGGAGATAAATTCTTTCCTCCAGCAGTGATAATGAGATCTTTTTTTCGCCCTGTGATTCTAACGAAACCGTCGGAATCTAAAGAACCAAAATCACCAGTATGCAACCATCCATTCACAATTTGCTGGCTGGTAAGCTCTGGATTGTTGTGATAACCATTGCACACTGCAGGACTTTTAATACACAATTCACCATCGTCCGCAATCGCCACAGAAACGCCTTTTACAGGCAAACCAACCGTTCCAATTCTATAGCCTGTTGTGGGATTGACCATTGAAGGCGCGCAGGTTTCTGTCATTCCGTAGCCTTCTAGCAGAGGCAAACCAATACCGTTAAAGAAATGCGCAATAGACAAATCCAAGGGAGCTCCGCCAGAAATAGCGTAAGAAACAGATCCGCCAAAAACTTGCAACAATGGCTTGTACACTAATTTTTTGCACAATGCGTGACTTAAAGCGAGTATTGGAGGCACCATCCCGCCAGACTGCTGAGCATACGACCATTGACGTGCAACATTGGCAGCATAGGCAAAAATAAAACCTTTAACTCCCCTGCCTGCTTTTTGCGAAGCAGCATTATATATTTTTTCAAAAATGCGCGGAACACCAAGAATAAACGTCGGCTTAAACATCTTAAAATCGTTAAGAACTGTTTTCAAATTGCTAGTCAAACCAAGCGTAATATTTCCAGCAAAGCAGAAAAATTGCATAAATCTGGCAAAAACGTGTGCTAAAGGCAAAAACAGCATTAAACGCGGATTACCTTTTAATGCAATATCAGGCATAGAAATAACACCAGATTTTGCGATGAAAGCAAAATTGCTATGCGTAAGTTCAATCCCTTTTGGTTCACCAGTTGAACCGGAAGTATAAACAATTGTTGCTAAATCACTTCCACTAACAGCGTTTACACGCTCATAAAACTCAGCATCCGTAACAGACTTACCGTATTCTATGCAGGCATCAATTGCTCCCCTACTTATTACATACACGTCGTTAAGTGTAGGGCATTCTTCTTGCACAGCCTCTACTTTTGGAAGCATATCCGAAGATTCAACAAATATTGAACTAACTTTAGAATCTTCAACAATATGCTTAATTTGCAAAGAAGAACTTGTTTCGTAAATTGGCACAGTTAAAGCGCCAATTGACATAATCGCAACGTCCAGAACTGTCCACTGCCAAGAAGTGTGAGCAATAATAGACACAGCATCCCCAGGCATTACTCCTCTAGCAATAAAACCTTTTGCAACAGCGATTACTTTGTTTCTAAATTCTTGTGCAGAATACGATTTCCATAAGCCATCTGAATCAACATACTCAATCAGAGGATCGTTAGGAGTGCGCGACACTCTGCTTTCCAGCAGTGAGAAAACATTAACATCTATATCAATCGCCTCATCAAGTGAACGAGAATATTCCTGCATGAGTGCTCCTCTGCTGCCTATTACGTGTACCGTATACCTTTACTATACGCGACTACACCACCCAGACTATGCCAATATCTACAAGATTGGTATAAATTTTGTTCAGTTTTCTACAAACTTATTCTGCAGGCTTAAGAACTATTCTCCTTCGAACTGTCATACTAGAAGGATTCTCATAAGTGCGATTTTTATGCTTTAACCCCCATTGCACGCACCTGTTACCGCAATGATCTGAGCCACCTTCAACATTCCCAAATTTCTGACCCCTCTTAACAGAAACTCCAACAGTAAAACTTGTTACTGCAGGCTCAAAAGTGGAAGTAACGTCACCATGACTAATAGTAACAACTGATTTTCCAGCAACTTTTCCCACAAAGCTAATCACACCATCTGCAGGAGCAAACAGAGGTGTTCCTGTTTTTGCAGCTAAGTCCACTCCGCGATGCCCAGACATCCAAGGTTTTGGAGGAGGATTAAACTCTTTTACAATTCGTGGATGCGCTGTGGGCCAGACCATGGCAGAACGGCATGTTTCTGCACTATATGAGCTTTTAGCAAGAGCACAGTTATGGCAGCATGATCCTGTAGATTTTGAAACGTAATATTTAAGCTGATTATTGTTCTGCAAAATATACGATTGCGAAGATAATGCCGTTACTAAAAAAGTAAGTACCACAAAAATACTTAAGCCAGCAAGCAAACTACAGAAAATCTCGTAATTTTTTCGTTTTTTTAAATCTTCACGCAATAATTTCTTAAGTACTGCTTTAATACGAAAATGTTTACTGTAAAAACTACGCATATATCCCCCTTTTTTATGCGACTTGCTTTTTAGTTCTTATTTTGCTTTATACATGAGCTTTTAATAAGTCTTACAATTCGTTTGCAAAAAGCCTAGTATTTTATGGCATTGTGGATAAAACATACGATACGCAGTAAAAGAATTAATTGCGACACGCCGAAACACGCCATATTTGCATCCTAAAAAATTTGGTGTAATATAAATGTCTTGTGCGCGGCACATTGCTAAACACAAAATATTCCTGCGTAGCTCAGTTGGCAGAGCGTTCGACTGTTAATCGAATGGTCGCT
>CAMPNN010000005.1 GCA_946891915.1 uncultured Bifidobacteriaceae bacterium | reverse complement strand
AGCTTTACTACTTGCGCGCTTTGCGTGGTAAGGCTGCTCGTATTGCCGAGCGTCGCGACAACTCTGCTAAGTAAATTATTAGAACCACTGTGAAGGATGAAATTATGTCTGATGGCACGCGTATTAGCGATACACACATTGTCGCTGTGGCGGGCCATGGCGTTGATCCTTCACCGGTTCCACCGCCTCCGCCTGAGCCGGATGGTTACGTGCCTTCCGGCTCTCGCATGCGTAGAAATAGGGCTGCGAACAGGCGTTTCGCGCACGCGCGTCGGCGTGATTCTAAAGGACATTCCTCCTTACGCGAAACACTAACCTGGTTCGCTATACCAATCGTAGTGGTTGTGATTCTTCGCCTATTCGTATTTGGCGTATACACAATTCCTTCTGGCTCCATGCTAGACACAATTCACATTGGCGACTATGTGATTACAACAAAGCTTACGCCTACAATATTTCCATTAAGGCGTGGAGATATTGTGGTGTTTGAAGATCCTGCTCACTGGCTGAGTGGAGATAATCGACCTAATAATATGGTTGGCAAGGATTTAATCAAGCGTCTTATTGGATTGCCTGGGGACACTGTTGAATGCGCAGGGCCGGGGGAGCCTATTGTTGTGAACGGCGTTCAAGTGTATGAGTCTGCTTATATTCGCCCTGGCGTTGACCCTAGTGCTTTTCCGTTCAAAATAAAAGTTAAACCTGGACACATTTTTGTTATGGGAGACAATCGCGCAAATTCTGCCGATTCTCGCTACCATAAAAACGATGGTGACGACGGTTTAGTGCCAATTTCTAAAGTTGTGGGCGTTGCTGTGTTTAGGCCGTGGCCTCTTGCAAGAGTTGGTTTTATGGATGATCATCACGACGCTTTTGACTCGGTGCCAAACAATAACGAATAATAAGCAATCGAATAATAAGCAATCGAATAATAAGTCACTAATAAAACTTGCGAAACCTGCAAAACCTGCAAAATATGCGGACAACGCAAATCTCACAAAAAACGCAAAAACGCAAGCAACGCAAAAACGCAAACGGTTCCAACAAAATCTGCAAATAAAATATGCCAACAAAATTACTTACTATACCGTTAATTCCATCTTTAACGCATGAACAATCTTTACTTTCCGAAGGTTACGACTGGGTTATTGGCTTAGACGAGGTTGGACGCGGCTCCTTAGCCGGTCCGGTAATGGTTGGCGCTGCCGTTATTGGCAAAACTCAAGTAGAAGCGCAAAATATTCCGGAAGGATTGGCCGATTCTAAACTACTCACCGAGCATAAGCGCGAAGCGTTGTACAATCCTTTGCAAAAATGGTGCACAGCTTGGGCGATTGGATCATGCACTAATAAAGAAATTGACGAGTGGGGCATAAGCTACGCGCTAGGAGTCGCAGCATTAAAAGCAATATCGCAAGTGGAAACTGAACTACTTAAAACGCAGTCGTCAGAAGCTCCACGAATTGCGGCAATATTAGACGGACCTTGCGATTACATTGATAAAGTTGCAGACACTTTTGACGCACCATCCGTGCCGCTTCCGGTAAAAGTGCATACGTTAGTAAAGGCAGATCGGCAGTGTGCGAGCGTGGCGGCGGCCGCGGTTTTGGCAAAAGTTACGAGAGATAATCTTATGGTATCTTTGGCTAAAAAACCGCAATATTTAGCTTACGATTGGGCTAGCAATAAAGGTTACGGTTCGCTGGCGCATCGCAACGCAATCAAAGAAGTAGGTCCTAGCGATTTACACAGGCTTTCGTGGCATTTGTAAGCGGGGGTGCACATGGCAAAGGGCGAATCAAAAAGCGAAACTAAACGCGAATCAAAAAACAAATCAAAACGCTCGTCAATGATTGACGTTGCTCGCGCAGCTGGAGTAAGCCACCAAACTGTTTCACGCGTTATTAACAACTCTCCAGACGTTTCCGCAAAAACACGCACCCAAGTACTGCGCGTAATAGAACAGCTCGGCTACCACCCAAGCAATTCCGCACGCTCACTAGCAACGCAACGCTCCAACACAATAGGGCTTATTATAGGCGACTCAACAAGCACATCTCGCAATATTATTGCCCCAATTGAAGCTCAAGCAAAAGCGCACGGACTTTTTCTTTCCGTAAGCATGGTAAACGAAGCATTATGCGAACCAAGCGATATTCGCGCACTATGCGAAAGCTTCGAAGAACAAAATATTGACGCCCTTATAGTCGACGCACAAACCGACGCAATATTCACGTCACTCTGCCGCACTCGCATAGTCAAACCATGCGTTTGCATCACATCAACTCACGGAGCTATAAGCGCTCACGAAGGCATGAATATTCTCAGCCGGCACAGCAACATAGAATACTCAATAATTGGCGTAAATCAGTGGCGAGCTATGAACGATATTGTGTCACTAATCGCGAATTACGGGCACAAAAGCGCCATCTACATGGCCGGACCGGCTAAATGGCGCGGATCGGCAACTCGGCTGATTGCGTGGAGATCGCTTTCCGCAGCTCAAGGCATTCACTCGCATATTGTTCAATGCACTTCGTGGAAGTCTTCGGAAAGCTACGCGCGAATGAACCACATGCTGGAAAAATTTGGCATGGCTGGAACGCAGCTGCCAAGCGTCGTTGTAACTTCCAGCGACGAGCAGGCGGTTGGCGTTGTGCGTTCGCTTTACGAGCATGGCGTAAAAATTCCAGGCGACATAAGCGTTGTAGGTTTTGGGGACATGCCAGCAATGAGTGATTTATTCCCGCCTTTAACAACCGTGAGCATAGATGCTAAACAATTGGGTTCGCTGGCGGTTCGTGAATCGTTGCGTTTAATGAATCACGGTCCGGAGCCAGCTTTTCCGGATATGTCGCACGGAGTCGGTCAAATACCTGCGCAAGTTGTAGTGCGTTCTTCGCTTGCTGCAGCATTAAAATAGTCGCTTTTAATATTGCAAAAATGGCTTAAAATCAGCGTAATTACGCGGTTGCCGGCGTGTTGATGGTGTGTGTGCAGCGTAATCTTGAAAGCAGTTGGGAGTGTGTTTTTTTGGAAAGATTTTTATTGAAGAAAAGGATCGGGAGATGATAAATCGCTGTTTCGCGTTCGTACCAGGCATTAAGCATTTAGTTGCTTTAAGGTCGGCGTGTATTGCGATTTCTTCTCTTATGAACATAGCGTTCGTGTACGTGTGTGTAGGCATGCTTTCGCCTGTTCTTAGGCCGGTTCGTTCAATGGGCACGTCTTTAATGAACTCCGTTGAATTTACGTCTTACGTTATTGCGCTCGCGGCTATTGTTTTGCTGAAATATGCTGCTTTTTACTGGTCTTGCACAATATCGGCGGATATTGAGTCGCGTATTGCCATGCGACTGCGCCCAAAAATGTTACACGCAATGCTGTCTCTTCGTTCGGTAAACATTGATGAAACCAACGGTTTTGCTTCGCTGTCTGTAAACGACGACATTAACGCTCTTCAACATTTTGTGGGCGTGCTGATTCCGCAAGTTGTGGCAGCTATTCCTATTCCATTAGTGATTTCGGCCGTGCTTTTTACAGTTAATCCTGCGATAGCTGGTATTTCTGCTTTGGCTGCGGTTTTTAATATTGTTTCGCTTGTGCTGGTTCTTGCGCTAGGTTCGCGATTTTGGCGTTGTGTGACCGGATTTTTTGCGTACATTATTACCGGAGTTGCGATTGTTGCAACGGTTTGGCTTTCGTCCGTTAAAGGCGTTGGGCTTGCTGCCGCGTTGCTGACTATGCCTTTGCTAATGCTTAGCGTGCAGCCTTTGAGAATTGTTAGTAGCTGCATACACGTTGTGAAAAAAGCTGTGCATGGCATGAATCATTTTGAATCGCTGCTAAAAACGGTTACTGATTCTTCCGCTCCTGTAGCTTTTAGTGACGATGGTTCGACTTTATCTTTGCCGGATGGTGCAACGAATATTGCTTTAAGGATGCGCTGCGATATTCAAGGTGCGCAGGGTTCTGAGGGTGCCGAAAGTGCGCAAAGTGCTTCTAGGAACAATAACGAGTTTGAAAGATTGTCAATAATCTCGCGCTCTGGCGAATTGCAAGTTGTTCCAAGTAAATATCATTCTGCAATGCGCAAGTACATACTTTCTGGCTCTGGATTTAGCAAATCTGCAGACGTTTTGCTTTCTTACAGTGACCGTTACGAAGTTGTGGAGGATGATATTTCGCCATTCGTGGTTTCAGACGCTTTCGACGCTAACGAGCACGCTTCGTACTTATCTTTGAACGATGCCTCAACCGGAGCGTTGGCAGATGTTGTTACGGTAGTTAGCGAAAAAGCTCATCTGTTCGCCACAACTTTGCGTGAAAACTTGCTTCTTGCCGCTCCAACAGCTACCACGACTGCAATGTGGGATGCTTTGCGCGCTGTGAGAGCAGATGGCGTTGTTTACGCAGATTATGACGGTTTGGATATGCCGATTGAACGTTTGCTGAATAATCCTGAAGCAACGTATAATCCTGCAGATATTGTGCGCAGAATCGTTCTTGCGCGCGCATTACTGCGTCACACTCCCGTATATATTTTCGATTATTCTGCAGAAAACATGAGCAATGCTGAAGCCGCAACAATTATGAAAATATTGCGCAGAGTTGCTCGCTCAGCGGCTGTAATCGTATTAATGCCAAACGATTTGGCAGTTGCGCCTACGGATGCCAAAGTTATTGTGGAAACGTATCATCACGCTTCTAAACTTAACGAGAAAAAATCTGCAATCCAAAAAGTTAATAATAATGCTTTTGCGCAATCAACGTTTGTTAGTAAGCCTCGTACTGTTTCAAAAATTAAGCGCGTACTATTTGCAATTCTCTCCATGTTTACTACTGCTCTTAATCTTGCGGCAGCAGTATGTATTCCAGTAACTATTGTCGCTGCAATGTTCGCCGTTGCTGGCAGGCCAATATTCGGTTTTGTTATGCAACAGTGCGTTATGGTGTCTGTGGTTTCTATGGTTGTTCGCGCTCTAACCTTGGTTGTTGCTTTTGCTGGCGTAGATATGCATCATGCGCGCTGGCATAAGGCGCATATAAGCATGAATGTTGGCATGTTCTGTGCAGTAGTGCCGCTTATTGTTGTGCTTTACTATTTCGACGCTAAATTGTCGTATGTGGCAATTGCATCGTGCGTAATTATGATGCTTATTGTTCCTAGATACTTGATTATGAGATCAAGGCATATTGTGAACAAAGTGCGTTTAGAGCAGCGCGAAGTTGAGTGTGAAGCAAACGATATTGAACTTGGCATAGACGAAGTGCTTGCTTTTAGGCAGGGCGAGCATTGCGTGAATCGAATGGTTGCTTCTATGCGTAAAGTTTCGCAACAAAAAATGCGTTTGGCGCGTAGAATTGGTGGGGTTTCGGCATTTTCGCTTGCATTGGCGCTGGTTAGCATAGCTGTTGCTGCATTATTGGTGTCTCATACGATTCACCCTGTGCCGGCGAATATTCCGGCTTGGAGCACTGTGTATGCTGTTATGGCAATGGTTCTGCTTGTGATTATGATTCAGCAAGTAGTTGACGTTGTTTTGCAGCGCATACCAGTTATGGTTGATGTTGCAAACAACAACTAGTGCTGTAGTGTTTGTGTGTTTGCTGGTTTGTGTGCTTGTGTGCTTGTGTGCTTGTGTGCTTGTGTGCTTGTGTGCTTGTGCGTTGGACGGTTGTAGTGTTTGCTGGCTTGAGTGTTGGCAGATTTGCATAAGTAGCAACGTACTTACGCAAGCATTTGCCTTATAAGTAACTTTGTATGTGCGTAAATAGTTTGGGGGACTAAATATGCGAAACAATATTAGAAAGTCTAATTTTAGACGCGAGCCTAATTTTAGACGAGCATCCAGCAGGAATATGGCATCTTTTATATGGCTTATTCTTCTCGCTGCTATTTGCGGGATTATTATTGGCCTAATTTTGCCTAAAATTAACCATACTGCCGGCCAACTCACTGGGGAATACGAGGCTACTGGTGAAGCGGCCGCGTTCCTTAAAAAATTGCGCGTGGCAAATCCGCATCGTTCCGGTTACGAACGGCAAGTGTTCGGCTACAGGACAACGGACGATGATGGCGACGGTTGCGATGTGCGAGAGGACGTTTTAGCACGCGATTTGCATAATGTGAAGTACAAGTACGCTGGGTCGTGCAAAGTGCGTTCTGGTCTGCTTGCGGATCCGTATACTGGGTTAAACATTCATTTTGTGCGCGGCCGCAAAACAAGCGCACTTGTGCAAATAGATCACGTTGTTGCTTTGCAAAATGCTTGGGAATCTGGAGCGTGGAATTGGACAAGAAGCAAGAGGCTAAAATTTGGCAACGATATGCTGAATTTGCTTGCTGTGCAGGGTGCTGCCAATCAAGAAAAGGGTTCCGCTTCCGCAGCTTACTGGCTTCCTTCGAATAAGTCGTTCAGATGCGATTATGTGGCACGCCAAATTGCCGTTAAATATAAGTACGGATTAACCGTAACGCGCGCAGAAAAGCAAAGCATGGCAGGAATATTGCATAACTGCTCTGCGCAAAAACTGCCAAAGTAAAAAGCGACGATTCCTTTACAAGCGTGTATAGAAAAAGTCGAAATCTAGCTGAAAAGCGATTAATACTTTACATGAGTATAAAGGAAATAACACTCGCGTGAGCGCTTTGACCGAGCTTGAAATCATTGGGATTTCAAGCTCCTTCAAAGCGTGATTTGGCATGTGAAGCACAGTGTGCTTAACGCTCGCGCGGGTAACGCGCTCGATACGAAACTCGCGTTGGAAGTCCACTGGACTTCCAACTTAAGCGAGTTTCCGCTCCGAATTGCCTTCGCGCGCTACGCTCTGAGCGCGAAAGCAGGTCGTCGCGCAAACCCCGGAGAATCTCCGGCAAATGTTCCATAAAATGGCTAATACAGCTACAAACGCCGGAGAAAAATCTCCCGAGAATGTTCCAAAAACAGGCAAAACGCTCGCGCGATTTAGTACTGATTATGCGTGTGATCGTGCATAACGTCGTGATGCTCAGTTGCGTGAGGAATATGCAGCACGCGCATGCGGTCAATAGCCTTACGCGCAAGCTTGTGCGCAGAACCTGCACCCTCACCCTTAACGCCAAAAATAACCAGCAGCGCCATAACAGCCGTAATAATCGCGCTAATTCGCAAAGTCCACTGCACGCCAAAAATGCTAGCAGCAACATCAGCCGCATGACCGGTGCCAGTAACAGAATGATGCCAAGTGGTTAGAACCGTCATAGTAACCACCAGCACAGGAGCGCCAATCGCACCCCAAAGCTGACGCATAGTATTAGTCACAGCGGAACCATCGCCAAGATCTTCCTGACGCAAGCAATTAAGCGACCACGTCGTTATAGGCATAAGCAGGAATCCCATGCCAATTTGACGCGTAAACTGCCAAATAGAAATCCACCAAATCCACGTATCCATATCAATAAGACTCATCATCACAGTGCCAAAAAGCAGAATAATAGAACCTGCCATAGCAACAGGACGCACTCCAAAACGATCCAACATGCGCCCACCAAAATACTGCGAAATAGCCATTCCAAACGCGCCAGGCAACAAAATCAAGCCGCTCATAGTAGCAGAAAAACCGCGATCGGACTGAATATAAAGCGGAATAAGAACCATAATTGAGCTAAACGCAAAGAAAGTTAAGCATGCGCAAATTGTGCCGATCATAAAGTAACGATTCTTAAGCACGCTAAGTCCAAGAAGAGGAGTGTGACCGCGCTTTTGCGCTCGCAACTGTCTTGCAACAAACCAAGCAATTCCAAAAGCACCAACAACCATAGGAACCCAAGAAAGCGGGTGCGTAATTCCGCAGCCCTCAATATTAGTAAAACCAAACATAAGTCCGCCAAAACCAATAATTGAAAGACCAACAGAGAAGAAATCAGCGTGGGCATCAGGATCGTGCTCGCCAAAATTATGCAAGAACAGAACCGACAAAATCACGGAAATTAAGCCAATAATAGTCAGTGAACAAAAAATAGAACGCCAACCGTTAATATCAGTTTGCAATCCGCCAATAGTAGGGCCAATCGCAGGCGCAATACTCATAGCCATGCCAACGCTGCCCATTGCCATGCCGCGGCGAGTAACAGGGTAGACGGAGAACACGGTAATCTGCAACACAGGCCACATTACTCCCGTGCCAATAGCCTCAAGAGTGCGGCCAACAAGAGCCATAATAAAATCACTACTAAGCCACGCAAGTATTGAGCCGACCGTAAAAAGCAGCATAGAAGTAATAACTATTTGACGCGTAGAAAAGCGGCGAGTCAAAAACGCTGTAAGAGGCACCATAATTGCCATAATCAGCTGAAAAATAGATGTGAGCCACTGGCCGGTTGTAACGCTAATGCCAAACTCTTGCACAATCGTTGGAAGAGCCGCAGTGAGCTGAAGCTGAGCAAAATTGCCAATAAACGTAATGAACGTAAGAATTGCAAGAGAAATCAACGCTGGGCGAGTAAGGCGATTATTGCGGTAGGCTTCTTCACCGGTCAGCGCATGGCGGAGATTACGGTTTTCAAAAGACAGCCAAGTTAAATTTGCCACAATATAACATCCTTTACAATAACGTCCAGTTGAATAGCCTCAACTAAATATAGGTTCAAACTAAATATAGACTCAGACTAAATATAGCCTCAACCTAAATATAGGTTCAAACCAAATACAGCCCTAACCTGAATATAGCCGGCGCAACAAAAGCAAGTATTTTATAGCGTCAACAAACAAGTATTGCACAAAAATTATGTGTAATTAAATAATTATGTGCAATTAAATAAAATCTATAAAAGATTTAGCAGTTTCCGCAAGATTACAAAATTAGCAGCGTGCGCAAGATTAGCAGCTTCTGCAAAATCGGCAGCTTATGCATAATTAGTATCTTCTGCAAAATCAGTAGATTCAAAATCAGTAGCTTCGGTAAGAAAGCCAATGATTGTACGCGCCTTGGATAGAACCATAACGGCCAGCGCAATAACCCCAGAACCAGCGAAGCTGAGTCTGATAATTCGTAGCCCAATCAGCACCAGCAGAAACCATCTTTCCACCCGGCAAAGCCTGAGGCAAACCGTAAGCGCCAGAAGGATTCATAGCATTCACGCGCCAACCAGACTCGTGAGAAATAATAAACACCGTGGCGGTAAAATCAGCCTCGCTGTAGCCGTTGGAAATAAGCCAATCGTGGGCCCACTGCTGCATTTCGCCAACTGGAACCGTGGTTCCAATAGAAGCAGCAAGTCCAGCTCCTGCAGAATTATTGCCAGCACCAGCAACGCCAGTACCAACAAGAACAATCTTATCCTGCGGAGCCTTCTTTACGTAAGAAGCAAAAATGTTAGAAGAAACAACCTTGCCCTTAGCGCGCGTGACTATTTTCGCAGTTTCCATAACGCCTTCAGCGCCTTCAGTTTGCACCTTCTCAGTGCCTTTTGGAAGAGCCGAAGTCTCTTTTTTCACAACGTTAAAAGCAATAGGATCGTCGGAAGTTTCCAACTTTGCGCCCGCACGATTAATCGTAATAACAGTTGACTCGTCAACCTTAGTTGTTAAAGAAGGCGTAACAACGTCGTGCGGCTCAAGCGTAATGTCACCAGCCTCAAGCACAGACTTAACATCCGTAAAATGAGTGCCCAAAATAGTGCGATGATGACCGTTAATAACCACGTTCACGTAAGACGTAGAACCCTTAGTTAGAGAATCTCTGGCCGCGCCACGGGAAACCTGAGTGTTATCAGTAGCGGAATAAGAAGTAACTGGGGTAGTGTGACCTTGAGTTGATGTGTAGAATCCACGCGAGGCGAAGCCAAGAGCCACCAAAGCTACAAAACCAGCAACAATCACACCAAACTTAGCCCACTGACGTAAACTGAGCGAACTAAGAGTAACGGTATGCTTACGGTGACTGGCCATAACCCTCCTTATTCTCAACTAACAATTCTGCAACCGATATACGCGAAATCAATTAATCAAACTAATAAAAACTGATAAAAATTGCGCGTATACACAGCCTCTATAGATTATACTCCCGGGCATAGTCTACGTAGCGAAAGCAGGAATAGACTATTTTTGATCTGCAGCTTGGTTGGCGGTTTGATATGTGGTTTATTCTTTGCTCTGTTCTGCGGTTTGATCTGCAGCTTGGTTTGCGTTTTGATCTGGATCATAAGATTTCGCCTGCTCAACCAAATCTTCCAAATCTCCAGCCAACAAAGCACCAGCTTGACGATAAATAACTTCGCCGCGCTTAATAACCATAATCGTCGGAACGGCGCGTATTTGAGCGGCTGCGGCAATTTCGGAACTTTCGTCAACGTCAATCTTAACAAAAGGAATGTCGGGATATTTTTCGCTTACCTGCTCAAAAACGGGCCCAAACGCGCGGCACGGACCGCACCAAGTAGCCCAAAAATCAACAACAACAATTTCGTTAGTTGAAGCAATCTTTTCAAAATTTTGCGTATTCGCATGTATCGCTGCCATAGTGCCCCCTTATTTTGTGCGTAGTCTGACTATTATACGTTTCGGCGTGCATAAATTTGCGTGCGTGCGTAGGTGCTATCTGTCGACTTGCGGCACTAGGCTAGGTTGCATGCTTGATATTCAATTTATTCGTGAACATGCCGACGTAGTTAAGGAATCGCAGCGTAAGCGTGGCGAGTCCGTTGAGCTCGTCGATGAAGTATTGCGCAATGACGATTTGCGCCGTGACGCGCTTAAGGCTTTTGAGGCCGCTCGCGCTGAGCAGAAGGCGATTGGCAAGAAGGTTGCAACCGCGTCTGCGGAAGAAAAAGCCGCGCTTATTGCCGAAACCAAGGACCTCGCTTCGAAAGTGGCTGAATACAAAGCCGAATCCGAAAAAGCTACTGCCGACTACACAACCGCAATGTGGAAGCTTTCCAACATCGTTGAAGATGAGGCTCCAGAAGGCGGCGAAGACGACTACGTGGTCGTTAAGAAAGTTGGAACTCCGCGCGATTTTGCTGCCGAAGGTTTTGAGCCGAAGGATCATTTGACGCTTGGCACTGGCGTTGCTGGCATTGATATGCGTCGTGGTGTGAAGGTTGCTGGTTCGCGCTTCTACTTCTTGCGTGGTGCTGTGGCGCGCTTGCAGATTGCAATGCTGACTATGGCCGTGGATCAGGCGGAAGAGCACGGATTTACGCTTGCGATTACGCCAACTTTGGTGCGCCCAGAAGTAATGCGCGGCACCGGCTTCTTGAACTCTCACGCGGATGAGATTTACCGTTTGCGTGAGCCGGATGACCAGTATTTGGTTGGCACTTCCGAAGTTGCTTTGGCTGGTATGCATGAGGATGAGATTCTTGACTTAAGCAACGGCGCTTTGCGTTACTGCGGTTGGTCTAGCTGCTACCGTCGTGAGGCTGGAGCTGCTGGTAAGGATACTTCCGGAATTATTCGCGTGCACCAGTTTGACAAGGTCGAGATGTTCGTTTACTGCAAGCAGGAAGATTCTCGCGCTGAGCATCAGAAGTTGCTTGGCATGGAGCAGGAAATGCTTGCGAAGGTGGAAGTGCCTTACCGCATTATTGATACTGCTGCGGGCGACCTTGGTTCTTCTGCGGCGCGCAAGTTCGATTGCGAAGCTTGGGTGCCAACGCAGGGACGCTACCGTGAGTTGACTTCTACTTCCAACTGCACTGAGTATCAGGCTCGCCGCTTGAACGTGCGCGAACGCATGGAAGATGGCGGAACTCGACCAGTAAGCACTTTGAACGGCACTTTGGCTACTACGCGCTGGCTTGTGGCTATTTTGGAAAATCATCAGCATGAAGATGGTTCGATTGACATTCCAAAGGCAATGCAGGCTTATATGGGCGGCAAGGAAGTTATTGAGCCGACGAAGTGGGAAGCGTGAGTGGACGCGGTTTGCTTAGCGGTTTGAACTGATTGTTCGTGTTTGCGTGCGTAAGTTTTGTGCTTACGCACGTTTTTTATTGGTTGCGTTGGTGATGTGTGTTGCGTTCTATGCGTGATGATATGCTTAACCCCTGTGTGTTGAAGCGCGTTAATTGATTAGTTGCGTTCCTTCACAGATTGGATGGGTGTCCGAGCGGTCTAAGGAGACGGTCTTGAAAACCGTTGTAGGGAAACCTACCGCGAGTTCGAATCTCGCCTCATCCGCAGAATAATAAGCTTCAAGCGTATTTCGCGCTTGAAGCTTTGTTATTTCGCCGAGCGTTTTGACGTTGTTATTGAACATTTGCGGGAGTTTTTTCTACGGCAAATGTAGATACGTTCGCGCTTTTATTGAACATTTGCGGGAGATAGTTCCGATGGTTTCTTTACATGGTTGTAAAGGAATTGTCGGTTTTTGGTGAGATTTCGTTATTTCTTTTACGTGGCTGTAAAGGAATAATCACTTTTCGGCTTAATTTCGATTTTTTCTTTACATGGTTGTAAAGCCACTATCGCCTCGCGTAAGTTAGCTCTCGTTTCCCAGCGCACAGGCGACATTTTCTATACGTGATTGTAAAGCTACGTCACTAATTAATCTATATGGCTTCTTTAGTGTTATCTACGCAGCAACACAACTGCAATATTAACGAATACACAAAGCGAAATCGGTCTGTCTTCGTCTCGATTGACGCAGGCATCGTTTTTTTTTTATCGCATTTTAGTGTTTTCTCTTAGATGTGCTTTTTAGTGCAACTGTTTTAATGGTTGTAGAGGTTACTCCAGCAATAGTTAGCAGTGCTGCGTACCATGCTGTGCGTAAGTCGAATCCTGTGTTTGCTAAGCCAGACTTTCTGTTACATGTTTGTACATGGTTGAATTCATTATGTTTTTGCTGAACGCCAGTGCTTATAGTTGTTCGATTCGACATTTGTGCTGTAATCTCACCCTTATCATTGCTGAATTTTTCTATGTTCTCATTTAGCTTATGCGTTACCTGAGGTATTACTGATAGATAAGATGTTCCGGCATTATTGTCATTAATGTCAAAAGGTGCATATTGAAGTGGAGAATCGTCCTGATTTTGTTGTTTTGAAGGATTTGTCTCTTCGGGTTTGTTGTTGGACGAAGTTGAATCTTTTCCATTAGAGTCTTGAGTCGGATTAGGGTTATTTTTTGGCGGGTTGTCTTTTGGTGCAACTGGAGTGTAAATAGCATATAGTGTCAAATCGTTGTTAAGTTGTAGATTTGCAGCGGCAGCGGCGTTGATTGATTTTCCTGTGCCATCAGATTTAGTGTTCCACTCCTTAAAGGTGTAGTTCGCTTTAGTTGGGTTTGCTGGTAGAGCGAATAAGTTCGATCCTTCAAGAAAGTATTTTTCCTCTGGCTTGTTGCCATTTTCCGCGTTAAATGTCACCTTTGCAACCCATTGTGCTCTCAATAAGAATTTTTGATCGCCTGGTTTGTCTATTTCGTTGTAGATAAACCAACGGTTGTCGTTACTGTAATCGGAGAACTTGTTTTTATTGCTCCAGTACCAGATTTTTCCACCCAGATTATTAGGAAGGACATTTCCGTTAAACGTAGTTGGGAATTGCGTATACCAGCCGTTAAAGTGAAGTCCTTTTTTTGTTGGATCTTTAGGAAAATCGACAGTATTATCGCCTTTTACTGTATCAGAGATGTTTTCAGTTTTACCATTTATACTTCCTCCTTTGGAATCAAATATCACATTCAATTTTCCTAGTGGAATACGTACAATCATGGCCTGCGCTTTACCATCTTTATCTTTTGTATCTTTATATGTTATCTTGAAAATGTTGTAGCCTTCGCCGTTAATGTATGTTTTTGCGTCTACGTCGCCTTTTTCGTAAACATCTTTTGACAAATGGTAACCGGCTTGAGTTAGCGCATTCGGGTCAACTTTAACGGTTAGAACATCGCCATCTTTCCAGTAACCGCCAAAATGGTAAACTGAATCATTCTTTTTTATAACCTGACCGTTTGAATCTACATATTGTGATACTTCAGTGTTATTAACAGTGTACGTTTTGCTAATAGTTTTGTTTTTGTCTTTGTTGCTGTTTTTGTTTTTATCTTTATCAGTATCTTCAGACTTACTTACGGTAATTTGAAGACTATTCCACAAGTTCTTAACAGTAGTATTATTCACACTGCTGATTGCACTTGGGGTGATATGCGCATACCCAGGATCTTCTGCATAATCAAAATTGAATACTAATGCGGATGTGCCTTTTTCATGTGTAGGCAAGTCATTGTTATTTTGTGTTGGCGTTGTTACAAGCACATTCTGTGCTGCAAAAATAGGCGACGTTATTGAGCTAGAATTTTGTTGCTTAGGCTTCTGCTCTGGTTTAGTTGTCTGTTCTGGTTTAGTCTGCTGAATTTCTTTAGTTTGTTGTGTTTGTTGAGATAATTGTGCGTTTGTATTGGTGTTTGCATTGGTTCCTGTATTGTTTATTGTTGCACTATTGCTGACAGCTACATCCGCTTCAGCTGTAGCCGCGCATAAAATCACGCTGCTGCTTAGCAGTATTGAAGAAGTCAAAATTGCTATTTTTTGGCATGATTTTCTCATGATATGTACGTCCTCGAAATAAATAGTAATAAATACAAAATTGCTGCAAAATATTCGCTAATTTGAGCGAATTGCAGAAAACCCACGTGTATATGTTAGATACTATTTGGACATAACAAAAATTTTTTTACCGGGGGGGGGGGTTGTGTTTCCTACTGCGAATAGCGTGTCGCGCGTGTCGCAAAAGTGACTAATGTATTCGTGTGATTGTGCGGTAATAGCTTTACTGCTATGCAAAGAAAAGGTGTTTCGAACGTAATTGTCACTAATTATCACTGTGTGATTCCAACGCAAGCGAGGTCTTTCTGCGTCTCGATTGACGCAGGCAGGGCAGAGTTATTGGAACATTTGCGGGAGTTTTTTCTCCGGCAAATGTAGATACGTTCGCGCTTTTATGGAACATTTGCGGGAGATTGTTCCGACGGTTTCTTTACATGGTTGTAAAGGAATTGTCGGTTTTGGGCGAGATTTCGTTATTTCTTTTACGTGGCTGTAAAGGAATAATCACTTTTCGGCTTAATTTCGATTTTTTCTTTACATGGTTGTAAAACAAATGTCGGTATTCCGTCAGATTTCGACATTTCCTATACGCGCACGTAAAGAAACTGTCACGCAAAGCACTAGTGCAAAGCTACAGAAACATTTGCGCGACGACCTGCTTGAGCGCAGCATTGCGCGCGCGAAAGCAACTCGGAGCGGAAACTCGCTTAAGTTGGAAGTCCAGTGGACTTCCAACGCGAGTTTCGTAGCGAGCGCATAGCGCGCGAGCACGGCGCTTTTGTGGAACATTTGCCGGGAGATTTTGGCGTTGGTTTTCAGCGCGCGGAATAATGGCGCTCTTGCGATGTGATGTCGTCGAGGAAGAAGTGCGCGCAATCGCGGCGAGACGCGTCGCTTACAAAATCTTCCGGAGCGTAAGGCGCAACGCTAGAAAACATCGCCTCGTAATCAGCAACGCTTAAGCGCACGCGCGAATCAAGCATATCCGCGTGCTCCCTAGCGAAAAGCGCATCCTTAAATCCAGGCGCAAGCGTGCCGCTGAAAAATTCACCAACAGCGCCCGATCCGTACGAGAATAAGCCGATTTTATCGCCGCTTTTAAGCGCAGTAAGCTCGCTATTTTCGCAAGTAACTTCGTCTAACTCAAGCAAAGACAACAATCCCAAATACAGGGACCCTGTATAAATATTGCCTACGCGACGGCTGTATTTCGTACTGGTTTCGTATCGCGAAAGTAAGCGCTTTCGTGACGATTTGCTTAAGTTGCTATTATCGCAAGAATCAGCGCAAGAATCCGAGCAGGAATTATCACAAGTATTATCGCAAGAATCAGCGCAAGAATCCATCGCCGCCTTAAGCGCCTTCAAACCCATTTTCGTATACGGCAAATGGAAGCACAATCCCGCAAAATCGTTGAAACCGCAACCGTTTTGCGCACAATATTCCTTCCACACATCGCAGAAAAACTGTATATACTGCTCAGTCGAAAACTTGCCGCGAGCAAGCGCAGTATCCTGGTAAACTGGTCGCCAAAAGTCCTGAATATCCGCGGATTTTACAACGCTATCGTCGTTAATTTCAAGCACGTGCGGGTTCGCGCTCACAAGCATTGCCACGGCTCCAGCGCCCTGCGTTACCTCGCCAGGAGTTGCAAGACCGTAGCGCGCAATATCAGCCGCAATAACGAGCACCTGTGGATTTGAGTCGGAGTGCGCGCGCACGTAGTCGCATGCCATCATCAATGCTGCGGTGCCGCCGTAGCAGGCTTCTTTTACTTCAACGCAACGCACCCACGGCGTGAGTTTTAGTAGATTTTGAACGTATAGCGCGCTCGATTTGCTTGCGTCGACGCCGCTTTCGGTGCCAACGATTAGCATTTTGAGGCGATCGCGGCTGATGTGGGGTAGGAGCGGGCGCGCGGCTTCGGCGGCGAGGGTGACGATGTCCTGGTGGTTTGGCGGCACGGATTGCTCGCTTTGGCCGATTCCGATTGTGAATTTGTTGGGGTCGATTCCGCGTGCGTTCGCCAAATCCGTGAGATTCAAGTAGTAGTGCGGTGTGGCGAAGGAGATGCGGTCGATGCCGACGGTGGTTTGTGTGGTGGTTGCGGTGTTGTTATTTGTGGTGCTCATTTTCCCTAAATCCTAAATTTTCCTAAATTTTCCTCAATTTTTACTTGATTCACGTAACTTTTTAAGCAATTGCGCAACTTTTTCCGTAGTGCGTTCTGACGCGCTAAGTTGCATAAGATTATGTGCGATTTCCTCGATTTCTGCGCCTTTTGCGCCGGCTGCAATCGCAAGATTTGACGCTTGCAATGCCATGTGACCTGCCTGAATTCCGGGGCCTGCCAACGCGCGCAGTGCCGCAAGATTTTGCACTAAGCCGAGAGCTGCAAGCGTGTTTCTAAAGTCGTTTGCGTTTTTGTATTTGCCGATTTTAAGAGCGAGTTTTGCCATTGGAAGAGATGAGATTGAGCCGCCAACAATGCCGACTTGTAGCGGGATTTCGATACGGCCGTGGAGTATGGTTTGGTTGTTTAAGATTTCAGTGTTCCACGTTGACAGTGGTAGGTAGCGACCGGAGCGCGCCGCCCACGCGTGTGCTGCCGCTTCTAGCGCTCGCGTATCATTTCCGGACGCGAGCGCGGCTCCTGCGATGCCGTTTAGGATTCCTTTGTTGTGCGTGGCGGCGCGTTCCGGGTCGCTGGCGGCCAGCGCGCTTAATGCCGCGATTCGGCGTGCGAGGCGCTTTCCTTCGCCTTCGCGTTCAGATTCTTCAAGCCGCGTGGACGCTAGCGCTTCGACCGGTATGCGCACTTCGGCTGTGGTGGCAACGCGGCTTGTGTTGTTAAGAATCGCCACAAGCGCCTCAACGCCGAGCCAGCTTTCCAGCTGGGCTTTGACGGCTTCGCCCATAGTGTTCACTGTGTTTGCGCCCATCGCATCGCATGTGTCTACGTCAATCTCCAGTTTGGCGAAGCCGTGCAAAGCTGAAACGCGGCATTTTCGCGCGCCGCCACCTCTTTTACTCATTGATGGGTGTGACTCGTTTGCAATGCGCAATAGCTCTTCAACCTTTTTGCAATCGCCAACAATCTCACGCAAACGCGCCGCCACGCTTCCGTCTGCGTCTTCAAAAGCTATTTGTGCCGTCGTTACGTATTGCGGAGAGTGCGCTACAATTCCGTATCCATCACTCGCAACACCAGCAATCCTCGCCCCATCGCTCGCAACAACCGCAATACTTGCCGAAGCTCCACCATTGCACGCACCCGCAATCCTCGCCAAATCCCCACAACACGCAATCCTCGCACCATTGCACGCAGCCGCAATCACGGACGGTTCCTCGGTTGCAACCAGCACATCCCGCGCCTCGCCGTTCACAATCAGCCCTCGCACAACGCCAACCGGCAGCGTGTACTTTCCAATCTGATGCTCAATCATATGATTCGCAACATCCGCTGGAATCGTGGCATCTGAACTTTCCGCAAGCTGTTTAAGCAAAAAAGTTGCGTCAGACTTGTCTATCGCGCCCTCGTTTTGCAGGGTTTTTATGCGATTTTCCACGCTTAATTCGCGAAAAGCAGTCATCGAAATCACCTCATGATTTGTGTCGACTACGTATGTTGCTTATTTATTTGCTTGTTTATTTTATTTATTTATTTACTTACTTACTTACGCAGTTACCTACCAGCACTCACTTACCTGTGTACCAGCGCGCACTTACTTTCGCGAGCAATTACCAGCACACTTACTTATTACTTACTTCTCACTTACCAGCGCACTCAATCTGCATCGCAACGCCAATTCCGCCGCCAACGCACAGCGCGGCAACGCCATTTTTCTTATTGCTGTCTCGCAAAGCGTATATAAGCGTCGTCAAAATCCTCGCTCCGCTAGCACCCAGCGGATGACCGAGCGCAATCGCGCCGCCCCTCACATTTAGCTTCGACTCGTCAATATGCAATTGCTCAGAAACCGCAATACTTTGCGCAGCAAAAGCCTCGTTAATCTCAAACAAATCAATGCTTTCAACGCTGCTGCCGGTTGCGTTTAGCATGCGTTCCATCACGTGCTTTGGAGCGTAACCCATTAAATCCGGGTCGATTCCGCCTTCTGCAAATCCCACAATTTTCGCAAGATATTTAATTCCGTGCGCTTCTGCGTAATCTTTGCTCATGAGCACGAGGGCTGCGGCTCCGTCGTTGATTCCGCTTGCATTTCCAGCGGTTACAGTCGATTCGTGTGCGACTGTTTCGTTAGTGCATTTGCGCGTATCCGCATTTTCTTCCGACGCTTTAAAAAGCGTGCGCAATTTCGACAGCTGCTCCAAAGACGTGTCCGCACGAGGATGCTCGTCTTTGCTTATAACGCTTCCGTTTGCAAGCGTTACCGGCACAATTTCAGCGTCAAAATCGCCTCGTTTAATAGCGGCAACAGCTTTTTGGTGAGATTTAAGCGCAAAAATATCTTGCGATTCGCGAGTAATACCAAATTTTGCGGCCACGTTTTCTGCAGTAACGCCCATTGCGTCGCCTGTAAAAGCGTCGTTTAAGCCGTCGCGCTGCAAGCCGTCAATTAGCGCAAAGTCGCCGTATTTGTGTCCGCTAAATCGCGAGTTAGTTGCGTAAAACGGCACGTTGCTCATGCTTTCTGTGCCGCCTGCAATAACGACTTGCGCGTCACCCATAACGATTGCAGATTGTGCCAAGCGCACTGCTTTTAAGCCGGATCCGCATACTTCGTTAATAGTCATTGCGCAGCTGGAAGTGTCGAGGCCGGCGCGCAATGCGATTTGGCGAGCCACATTCTGCCCGCTTCCGGCTTGTAAAACGTTGCCAAAAATGGCCTGATCTACGTCTTGAGTATTAAGACCTGCGCGTTCGATTGCGGCTTTTGCGACAATCGTTCCCAAATCAACTGAGGAAAGCGAAGATAAGCTGCCGCCGAATTTGCCAATAGGCGTACGTGCAGCGCTCGCAATCACCACTTCAGTCATATGTTTAGCCACCTAATCAATTGTTTATTGCAACAGTATTGCAGTATACCAACCGGACTACTTTATCGTATTTTCCAGCAAAATTACTATTTGCGAAAAATTTTTCTCGTTTCCTTCACATTTGCACTTGCTTCAGTGAGTTGCGGCGGATTCGAAAGAGACAACAAACGCTAGGAATTTTCCGGCAAATGTTTCCTAAAACGGTCAAAACGACAACAAACGCCGGAGAAAAAACTACCGCAAATGTTTCCAAAAAACGCCAAAGCGACAACAAACGCCGGAAATTCTCCCGCAAATGTGGTCAAAAACAGACAAACCGACAACAAACGCCGGAGAAAAATCTCCCGAAAATGTTTCTGAAGCTTTGCAGTAATGCTTCTGCGAACGTCGATTATTTGTTGCTTAGTGAACCTTAACATTAATGCTCTGCAGACGTTGAGTACTTGCTGACTAGCGAACACTAACATTCGTGCTGCTGCGCAAACCACACTAGACGCACCTACCACACCAAAAAACACTAGCGGTTTTACTAGTAGTGTGAGATAGGAATTGCTTGTCGAGCAATATAAAAGCGGAGCGATAGTAATATCGTGTTGATAAATAACTATTTCCGCAAAAAAGTAAGTAAAAAACTAAACTTAACTATGCAACCGCTAAGTTCGAATAAGGTATAGGAGCGTAGCGCTGCGAGATAAGTAATTCCTATCTCACACAGCCGCACAAGAAACACGCCAGCCAAACGCAAGCCAAAACTCATAGACGATACTCAAGAATATCGAAAAGAAAATTGCGAGGAGAGAAATCCCCCAAAACTCGCGCCACACTAAGCAATAACTTGAGCAATGTGTAGCGAAAGCAGGTCGGAGCGCTACTTACGGAACGAAATCGACCCGTCGCTAGGATCCATCGCGTCAACAATAGCAAGCGAATCCAAGTCATATCCGGCCGCTCGAAGCTCGTCGCCGCCGCCCTGGAATCCCTTTTCAATCGCAATACCAATGCCGGCAACTGTAGCGCCAGCGTGATCGCAAATATCAATCAAACCGTGCAAAGCCTTGCCGTTAGCCAAAAAATCGTCCAAAATAAGCACGCGATCTTCCGCACTCAAATACTTACGCGACACAATTACCGGAAACTCGCGCTGCTTAGTAAAAGAAAAAACAGTAGAAACGTACTGGTCGCCATCAAGATTAATCGACTGCGCTTTCTTTGCAAAAACTACAGGAACATTGCCGAAATGACGCGCTGCAACGCAAGCAATACCAATGCCGGAAGCCTCAATCGTAAGAATCTTATTAATGCCAGCATCGCGAAAATGCTCAGCCCAAGCAGCTCCCATTTGGTCAAACAACGCAACATCGCACTGATGGTTCAAAAAAGCGTCTACTTTTAGCACGTTTCCTGGCTTTACAATACCGTCTTTTAGAATGCGATTTTCCAACTCTTGCAC
Source organism: uncultured Bifidobacteriaceae bacterium (assembly GCA_946891915.1). Classification (GTDB taxonomy): domain Bacteria; phylum Actinomycetota; class Actinomycetes; order Actinomycetales; family Bifidobacteriaceae; genus Bifidobacterium. Next base: position 35,832 of record CAMPNN010000005.1, on the reverse strand, counting down.
GATATGACCCTTCTTGCGTAACAATTACATTGCAGTACGCACAAGCATACCCAGGTTCGTGACACAATGCTTGCAAAAAACGACTGCAGCATGTGGTAAACCTGATTAAATGCGCGCAAAATTAAAACGTGGGGGCGTTTTATTTGCGAAGGTAAAGCATAGGTTGTCAGCATTAATGGAGCGTAAGTATGGGTGCAGGTACGGGTGCAGGTATGGGTGCGAAAAATAGCGATTACGGGTATGTGAGTGATTTGTTGGGGAATCCTGTTGATTCGTTAGCTTCGGACGAGAGTTTTTATGAGAATGCTGCTGGTTCTGCAGATTCGGACGAGAGTTTTTATGCGAATGCTGCGGATGCAAGTGATTACGCAAATTGCGGTTACGACGAATACGCTGACGCTTACGCTCAAGAGCCTGCGCAAGTGCAAGAAGATTCTGCGCAAGAAGATTCTGCAATTTCGCAAGAAGATTACGCGCAAGAAGGTTACGCGCAAGAATATCCGCAAGAAACCTACGCTCAAGCAGATTACGCTCAAGAATATCAGCAAGATTATTCTCAAGAATATCCGCAAAACTACTCACATTCCAGAATTGCAGTAGACGCGCAAAAACTACTAGACGGCTTAAATCCGCAACAATCTAAAGCCGTGCAATACGACGGCCCGGCTCTTCTTATTGGAGCAGGAGCCGGAAGCGGCAAAACGCGAGTTCTTACGCGCCGAATCGCCTGGATTTTAAGCCAAAAAGGTGCGTGGCCAAGCCAAATTCTCGCCATCACTTTTACAAACAAAGCCGCTGCAGAAATGCGCGAGCGACTTGGCAAACTTATTGGCGGCGAAGCGAGCAGCATGTGGGTTTCAACATTCCACTCAGCATGCGTGAAAATACTTCGCAGGTCAGGCCAAAGTATTGGCTTAAAACCGGGCTTTTCTATTTACGATACCGCCGATTGCGAGCGTTTAGTAAAAATTATTGCAACCGAGCTTAACGTTGATATTAAGCGCTTTACGCCGCGTAGTATTTTGGGGAAGATTTCGGATTGCAAAAACAGTTTGATTAGTTGGCGCGAGCAGCTCGACATGTATGCAAACGATTACAAGCCTGGAGTTTTGGGGCAGCAAATTGCGCACGCTGGAAATTCTGAAGCCGTGTACGCAACGATTTATGCGGAATATCAGCATCGTTTGGCTCAAGCTAATGCTGTTGATTTTGACGATTTGATCATGCGAACCGTGCAGCTTATGCGCGAAGCTCCGGAAGTTGCGAAATACTATCGACACAAGTTCCGCTATATTTTGGTTGACGAGTATCAGGATACTAATCACGCGCAATACGAGCTTATTCGAGAGCTTGCGGGAGTTGACGTAAAGCAATCTCGCGCAAGCGCAGCACAATCTAACGCAAACGCAGCACAATCTAACGCAAGCGCAGCACAATCTAACGCAAGCGCAGCACAGCAAAATAGCACTCCTGCATCAATCACCGTCGTCGGCGACTCCGACCAGTCTATTTACGCTTTCCGCGGCGCAGATATTCGCAATATTCAAGACTTTGAAAAAGATTTTCCAAACGCAACAACTATTATGCTGGAGCAAAACTACCGCTCTACGCAAACAATTTTGGACGCTGCAAACGCCGTTATTTCGCATAATCAAGGTCGCAAGCCTAAAAAATTGTGGACTGCTTTAGGACAGGGTGATCCAATTACCGGGTACGCTGCGGATAATGCTCAGCAGGAAGCAGCTTGGGTTGCGCAGGAAATAGCGCGATTAGCTGGCGAAGAAGGCGTTGCTTACTCGGATATGGCAATTATGTACCGTGCCAATGCGCAGTCGCGTTCGCTGGAAGATGCTCTTATGAAAGCAGGCCTTCCGTATCAGCTGGTTGGTGGCACGAAGTTTTATGAGCGCCGAGAAGTAAAGGATGCGCTCGCATACTTGCAGTCCATGGCAAACCCGGACGACGATGTGAATATGCGCCGAATTTTGAACGTGCCAAAGCGCGGACTTGGGCCTCGCGCAGAGGCTTTGCTTACTCAATACTCGCAAACGCAAGGAGTGAGCTTCTGGCAGGCTTTGGAACATTTGGAATCAATCGAGGGCATGCCAACGCGAACGTCAGGCAAACTCAAAGAATTCCGCGAGCTTATGCACAACTTGATGACGTGCATGCAAGATAACGATTCGAAGCCTTCGAAAGTTATTGACAGCATTTTGAAGGACAGCGGTTTGCTGGAGGATTTGCAGCGCTCTGAAGATCCGCAGGATGCTTCACGCGTGGATAATTTGTCGCAGTTGCAGTCGGTTGCTGCCGAGTATGAGCAAAATACGCCGGATGCCAGCGTGGCTGGTTTCCTTGAAACGACGGCGCTTGTGGCGGATTCGGATCAGTTGCCTGGCGAAAACGAGGACACTGGCAAGGTTACGTTGATGACTCTTCACACGGCTAAGGGCTTGGAGTATCCGGTTGTGTTTCTAACTGGCATGGAGCAGGGCACTTTTCCGCATTCGCGCGCTTTGGAAGACGATGGCGAGCTTTGCGAGGAGCGCCGGCTTGCTTACGTTGGGATTACGCGTGCTAAGCAGCGTTTGTATGTGACGCTTGCTGCTGTGCGTGCGCAGTGGGGGCAGGCTCAGGATATGCTTCCAAGCCAGTTTTTGGATGAGATTCCAGATAATTTGATTGATTGGAAGCGCAGAGAAACTGAGGTTAATCGCTGGGGTGCTTCGTCTAGGCGCGGCGGCGACTTTGGTGGCGATTTTGACGGTGACTTTGATAGCGATTTTGATAGCGATTTCGGTGGCTGGGATGACGATTACAGCGATGCGTTTAGTGGAAAAACAACTTACGGCGGCAGCGCTTACGGTTCCGGCAAATCTTACGGAAGTAGCAAGTCTTACGGAAGCAGCAGATCTTACGGAAGTAGCAAGTCTTACGGAAGTAGCAAATCTTACGGCTCTGGAAGATCTTACGGCTCCGGCAAGTCGTACTCTTCTAAATCTTACGAATCCAAATCAAATTGGTCCAAATCAAATTGGTCAAAGTCGAGCGCTGTAAAAACGCGCAAAATCACGGCAAAATCAGCGTCGTCAACAAGCGCAACGAAACTTGGCTCATCTTCCGGAGTAATGGATAAAGACAACAATCTAAATATTCAAGACTTCCAAATTGGCGACAAAATTACGCACGACACTTACGGCTTAGGAACAGTTCTCGCAACTCAAGATAAGGGCAGAAACTCAATCATTACAGTCGATTTTGGCTCCGACGGCGTAAAGCGTTTAATGCTTCGAGTTGCACCAATAGAGAAATTGTAAAATTTTTCGTTTTATGCAGTTTACTCGCAAAATAATGCGTAATTATTGAAGATTACATTAAAATATTAATTGTAATATTGTTATGATTACCGCGCAATTATATACACGAAAACAAAATATTCAAGACTTGTTTTCTGATTGACAATACGAAAAAATATAGAAGGAAACGAAAACGTGTAATGCGTAAGATTCGTGACTTAAGGGGAAGTTGGTTAAATTCTTAAGCATTGCTGGTTTTGTGTTCATAAATGCGTAATTGCAAATGTGCAGTTATGAATTTGTGTTTATAAATTTATAAATGCGTATTTATGAACAGGTTTTAGCGAAGACGTGGTACTTGCAAACGTGAGTGCCGTAAGGCGTGTTGCATTAAGGAAAATGTGACACTAAAAAATTAATAACATACATTTAATGAGGTATTTATTATGAAAAATAAATTATTCGCGTCAATTCCAGCGATTGTTTTCGGTGTTCTGATTGCTATCGCGCCTCTGACCTTCGCTAAAGTATGTGCGTCAGAAGGTGGCATGCACATGGCCTGCTACTACACTGGTCGCGCGGCGCTCGGCATTGGTGTTGTTATTGCAGTTCTCGGCATTATTTCTCTGTTCGTTAGTGAGCAGGTTCGTGCCGGATTGAATATTGCTGTAATTGTGAACGCTCTGCTTATGCTTGCAGTGCCAACTTTCCTGATTGGCGTGTGCAAAAGCCCAATGATGCATTGCGCATCGGTTACTCGCCCAACGTTGATTGTGCTGTCTGTGCTTGCTGCAGTTTTCTCCGCAGTATCCGTGTATTTCGACACCAATACTGCGCGCGCATTAGCAGCTAAATAAGCTTATTTAAGCAAAGAACACAAACAATGCGCATTATTACATTAAAGAGCTTGCCGCTGGAGAATCTTAAGCGAAAGTCGTTGCGAACTGCCGCACTTATTGTGGTTGCCGCATGCCTGTCTGCAATATTTTTCGGCGGCTCGCTGCTTTCTATGAATCTTGCACAAGGTTTGAACAGTATGCGTGCTCGTATGGGAGCCGACATTATGGTTATTCCAAACGGCACGCATACTAAAGCTGAAGCGCTTTTAACTAACGGCGGTTCAAGCACTTTTTATTTCACCAATAATATTGAAGATTTAGTTAAACGTTCGCCGGGAGTTCAAAAGTCTAGCGCGCAAACGTATATTTCCTCACTTTCTGCCGGTTGCTGCGCAGAAAAGTTGCAGATTATTGGTTTTGATCCGGATTCTGATTTTGTAATAGGTCCTTGGATTTACTCGCAGCACAAAAAATCTTTGCAAAAAGGCGAGATGATTGCTGGAGCAAACGTGCTAGTTTCCTACAAGCACACTGTTCGGCTTTTTGGCCACCAATGGCCTGTGGTTGCTCAACTCGCAAAAACTGGTACAAGTATTGACAATTCGGTGTTTGTGCGCCGCGAAAGTGTGCCGCAAGTAGTTGAGTATTCAACGAAAGTTCACCACACTGCCATACCGAAAGAGTACGCAAAAAAAGCAATCTCGGCAGTCTTAGTAAAAATAAGCAAAGGTTACAGCGCTAAGCAGGTTGCTGCAAATATTCGCAAAACAACTGGTCTTTCTAGCATTGGCATAGTTTTTCCAGGTGGAATTACCTCAACTACTCAGGCTAATCTTGGCGTTTTTACTCGCACACTAACGCTTGTAATTGTGGCATTTTGGATTGTTGGATTGCTTGTTTTGATTGCGGTTTTTGCAACTTCTGTAAACGAGCGCAAAAAAGAGTTTGCTTCGCTTAGAATATTAGGCGCAACTAGAAAAATGCTTTTGGGCGTTGTGGCACGAGAGTCTGCAATACTCGGTTTAGTAGGCGGCGCGCTTGGAGTTGCGTTCGCGAGTCTTATACTCTTCCCTTATAGTTCGTTTATTTCGCAGCAATTGCAGCTCCCGTATTTGGAAGTTACAGCCATGCCGGTATTAGCTCTTATGGCTGTTAGCGTGTTGCTTGCGATTATTGCGGTTGTGGCAGCTTCGGCGCTTACTACTTGGCGTATTGCCATGCGCGAAACGTATTTGACGCTTCGAGCAGGTGAGTAAGAGGAGAAGCAGGTGAGTAAGAGTAGAAGGGTAGAAGGGGAGTAATTAGATGAGCGAAACGACAGTACTTAATAGCGAAAAATCGCATCTTGCTGTGCTAAAACTTACGCGCGTAACTAGAGAATTTATGCGTAGGAATCACAGATTTTCTGCAGTAAATAACGTAAGTTTTTCGCTAAATAGTGGCGATTTTGTGGCGATTGTTGGAAAATCAGGAAACGGAAAATCTACTTTACTAAATTTGATTGCCGGACTGCTTAAACCAACTCACGGAATCGTAACTGTTTTAGGCAATGAGATTTCTTCGCACGAATTTAGCGATGCGCAAGTATCTGAATTGCGTGCGAAAAATATGGGTTTTGTTACGCAATCGCAGACGCTTTTGCCGAATCTTACTGTGTATAACAACATTCTTTTACCTGTGCAAATCGCGAAAAATAATGAGCAAAATAGCGAAAACCAAAATAGCGGAAATCAAAAAAGCGAAAATGCAGAGGGCGAAGATTATTACTCGAATCGTGCGCTCGATTTTTGCAAACGCTTACATATTGAGGATTTGCTGTGGTGCTATCCAAAGGAGCTTTCTGGCGGTGAGATGCGTCGCGTAATGATTGTGCGCGCGCTAATAAATAATCCGAAGCTTCTGCTTTTGGACGAGCCTACTGGCGATTTGGATCCGGAGCACACTCGCATAGTGATGGAAATTTTGCGTGAGGCTGCAAATCTTGGTTCGGCGGTTCTGATGGTAACGCACGATTCAGATGCTGCAAGTTGCGCAGACTGCACCTACACGATGGACTTCGGATCTCTTTGCTGATTTATTCTTACGGGTGTGTAGAATTAGGAACGATGCCTATTTTGTGTAAGCATCATCTGGAGCCTTAGCCCATCAGTGGGTCGGCGCGCGGTAGTTACGGCGTTATTTCAACGTTTTAATACTTACGCGTTCGTGTGTTAGCACGAAGAAGCACTGGAGAGGCCGGCTCAGCGTGAGTAATTTTTCAGTATTTTAACGAATATTGTAAAGTTTGACTCGCGTTCCGTTCAGATAACGACAGAATTAAAGGATTAGTTATGACTAATATTCAGCGTTCTCGCCGTCAGGTGCGTCTTTCTCGCGCCCTCGGCATCGCTTTGACCCCAAAGGCTCAGCGTATCTTCGAGAAGCGCCCATATGCTCCAGGTGAGCACGGCCGCACTCGTCGTCGCACCGAGTCCGATTACGCAGTACGTCTTCGCGAGAAGCAGCGTCTTCGCGCTCAGTACGGCATCTCAGAGAAGCAGCTTCGCGCTGCTTACGAGAAGGGTACGCACACTGCAGGCCAGACCGGTGACGCAATGCTCACCGATTTGGAAACTCGTCTTGATGCTTTGGTTTTGCGCGCAGGCTTTGCTCGCACCACCGCCCAGGCTCGTCAGTTTGTTGTACATCGTCATATTTTGGTTGATGGCAATCTTGTTGATCGCCCATCTTACCGTGTCAAGCCAGGCCAGACCATTCAGGTTCGTGCCAAGAGCCAGACCATGGTTCCATTCCAGATGGCTGCAGAAGGCGTTCATCGCGACGTTTTGCCAGCAGTTCCTGGTTACCTCGATGTGAATCTTGCCTCTTTGAAGGCTACTTTGACTCGTAAGCCGGAAGTCGATCAGATTCCAGTTGAAGTCAACATTCAGTACGTCGTCGAATACTACGCTCGTTAATTCGCCGATTTAATTCTTAAGGACATACCGCTTGACCCCTGTTGCGCATTCGCGTGGCAGGGGTCAATGCGTTCTATGGAACATTTGTCGGAGTTTTTCCTCCGGCGTTTGTTGTCGTTTTTGCGGTTTGGTGACCTTCGTGCAGCGCGACGACCTGCCGAAGCGCTTAAAGCGTAGCGCGCGAAGGCAACTCGGAGCGGAAACTCGCTTAGGTTGGAAGTCCAGTGGACTTCCAACGCGAGTTTCGTAAGCGAGCGCGTAATCCGCGCGAGCGCTTACTGCGTTAGAGCCTCTGGTGGTCGATTATCGGACATTGGTGCAGATGAGTTACTGCGTTACGGTCTGAAGACAGTCGTAGTGCGACTTTCGTGCAGATTGCGTTCTGCGTTAGGGTCTCTGGTGGTCGATTATCGGACATTGGTGCAGTAGTCGCACTGCGTCCGGGTCGGAAGATGTGCGGAATGAGGCTCTAGCGCAGTAACCAATCTGCGTTAGAGCCTCTGGTTGGTGGTTTTGTGGAACATTTGCCGGAAACTTGCATGGCTTGATATGTACCGCGTAGTGCAATAATGGAGCTATGTTGCTGCATCTTTATTTAGTGCGTCACGGTCAGACGCTATTTAATCGCTATAATCGCTTGCAAGGCTGGTCAAATTCGCCTCTTACTGAAAAAGGTTTGAAGGATGCCGACTTTGCTGCAAAAAAGCTAGAAAATATTGCTTTTTCTGCAGCATACTGCTCGGATACTACTCGCGCACAAATCACAGCTCAGCGTATTCTCGACGCAAACGAGGCCGCCGGTAACGTGCGCCCAACGCTTATAAGCGATATGCATTTTCGCGAGCAATGCTACGGCTATTTTGAAGGCCAAGATATGCAAATGGCTTGGTGGGCTGCTGGTGCCCCTCACGGAGCGCACACCTACAACGAAATCGTAGAAAAGTTCGGGCTGGCTGCCACGCGCGACATGCTTAAAGAAGCAGATCCTTTCCACGATGCCGAGTCGGATATTGAGTATTGGAAGCGTGTTGAGGATGGTTTTGCGTTGATTGCGTCAAATCCTTCTTTGCGTGACGGTGATAACGTTTTGCAAATTTCGCACGGAAACACTTTGCTAAGTCTTATGCACCGTTTTGCGCCTGCTGGCTACGATTTAAGCGAGCGCCCTCAAAACGGTAGTGTGACGCGTCTTGATTTTGACACGTCTTTGCCAATTGGTGAAGCTATTAATATTCGCGGTTACAATGAGTGAGTTTGCGCTTAGTAAGTTGCGTTATGCGTCTTTGCTGCTCGTTAATTTTGCGTCTTTACCGTTCGTTAATCTTGATTCATTGCGAGGGCTTCGTTTATTCTCTAATTTGCTTGCATATTAATGAGCTGTTAAGCGTAATATTTGGCAGTTAGTTTTGGCGAAGTTTCAAGCAAAAATGGTACAGAAAGAGGTTACGATGAGCATTGGAGACATAGCTGCTCTTATTGCCGCAATTGCGTTCGCAGTTCTTTCGGGCTTTTTGATTTATCCGCTAATTAGGTTGGGCAGGTTGTTTGATCAGATTGCGAAAACAGTCAAAGAGTCTGGTGAGCATGCGATGCCTGCAATTGATGAGTCTGTGACGACGATTAAGCAGGTCAATAAGACTTTGGATGACGTGAACGCTGTTTCTGGTGCTACTCGCACTACCGTTACGAATATTGGCGCTCTTACGGATTTGTATGGTGCTTTCCTTGGCAAGCCGATTGTTAAGGTTGCTGCAGCAGGCTACGCGCTAAAAGATACTGTTGCTTCTTTCTTCAACAAGCCAACGGTGCCAACTGAACCGCATAATACTGGCCGTCATGCTGCAAAAGAATCTTACGATAATTCTGCAAGCAGGGAGGCATGATGTTCAAACGCTTATTTTGGATGTGTGTTGGCATTGTAGTTGGCGTGTTTGCTGTGACGAAAGCTCGCGCCTACGTTAAAGCGAAAATGCCGGATGCTGCTCGTAAATTTGTTTTTGACGATGAGCCAGAAAATATTACTTTGCGCACAGTATTGGAATTGTTCAAAGATTTTAATGCTAGTCGTAAAAAGCATGAGGCTGAGCTTAATTCTCGTTATGCTCGCAGCCGTCATGATAATTTTTAACTAGGATTTTTTAATTCGGCTTGCGTTTTTTATTAAAATGCGAGTCGAAAAGTTTGTTTAAGTTAAGTATTGAAGTACTATATTGAATGTTTGCATGATTGCGTTGTGCGTCATGCGGCACGATTACATGCGACTTATCATACGACTGTTGCGTGTAAATCTTGCTAAAAATTACACAAGGAGTTCGTTCGTATGCGCACAGCAGAAATTGCAAAGCGTTATCTTGACTATTTTGCTAAGAATGGTCATATGGTAGTTCCTTCGGCGTCACTTATTTCGCCGAACCCAACGACATTATTTACTATCGCCGGCATGGTGCCGTTTATTCCTTATTTGCTTGGTGAGCAGACGCCTCCTTCGCGCAGAATGGCATCGAACCAGAAGTGCGTGCGCACGCTCGATATTGACGAAGTTGGTAAGACCACTCGTCACGGCACCTTCTTCCAAATGGTTGGCAACTTCTCCTTCGGTGATTACTTTAAGGAAGAGGCAATTCACTACGCTTGGGAGCTTTTAACTAGCCCGCAGGATAAGGGCGGCTACGGTTTTGACCCTGAAAAGCTTTGGGTAACTACTTACACTGACGACGATGAGGCTCGTGCAATTTGGAAGAATGAAGGCTTCGATCCTGAACACATGCAGGTGTTTGGTATGGAAGATAACTTCTGGACCACTGGTGGTCCTGGTCCTGGCGGCCCATGCTCCGAGATTTACGTTGATCGCGGTCCTAAATATGGTCGTGATGGCGGTCCTGCTGCGGATGAGTCCCGCTTTATTGAGATTTGGGATTTGGTTTTTGAAAACTATCAGGTCGATAACGTCAAGTCTAAGACTGATTTGCATATTGCTGGCGAGCTTGATCAGAAGAATATTGATACCGGCGCTGGTTTGGAGCGTTTGGCTTACCTTATGCAAGGTAAGGAAAATATTTACGAAACTGACGAAGTTTACCCAGTTATTGAAGCTGCAGAAAAGCTAAGTGGTGTAAAGTATGGCGATAATAACGATGCTGACGTGCGCTTCCGCGTTGTTGCAGATCACGTGCGTTCTGCGCTTATGATTATGAGCGATGGCGTGCGCCCAAGTAATGTTGGCCGTGGCTACGTGCTTCGTCGTCTTCTTCGTAGAACTGTTCGCGCAATGCGCATGCTCGGCGTGCAGGATCCAGTTTTGCCAACCTTGTTCCCAGTATCTAAGGCTGCTATGGAGCCAAGCTATCCGGAGCTTAACGATACTTTCCACGAGGTCAGTGAAGCTGCTTACGGTGAGGAAGATGCGTTCCGTCGCACTCTTGAAAAGGGCACCACTATTCTTGACTTGGCTGTTGAAAAAGCTAAGAAAGAGAAAAGTGACGACCCTATGGTTGGCGGCGCAGACGCGTTTACTTTGCACGATACTTACGGCTTCCCAATTGAGCTTACTCTTGAGATGGCTGCTGAGCAGGGCGTTAAGGTTGACGAGGCTAAGTTCCGCGAGCTTATGAGTGAGCAGAAGGGCCGCGCTCGCGCTGACGCTTTGAAGAAGCGTCACAACGTGGACGTTAGCGTTTACGACGATATTAAGAAGGCTCTTGAAAAGCCAATCGACTTCCTTGGTTACACTGACTTCTCCAGCCGTTCCAACGTTTTGGCGATTGTTGAAGCAGGTAAGGGCTCTGTTAAGAGCGTTACTGCTCCAGCAAATGTTGAAGTTATTCTCGATCGAACGCCATTCTACGCTGAGCGCGGCGGCCAGATTGCTGACCAGGGTGAGATTATTTCCGACGACGGCGCAATTTTGGAAGTTGACGACGTTCAGCGTCCAATTAAGGATTTGATTGTTCACAGCTGCCGACTTACTGAGGGTACGCTTAGCGTTGGTGCTCCTGTGAACACGAATATTGATCAGGTTCGTAGGGCTGCTTTGGCACGTTCCCACACCGCCACGCACACTCTTCACAAGGCTTTGCGCGAAGAGCTTGGTCCACAGGCAACTCAGCGTGGTTCTGTGGTTGATCCAGACCGCTTGCGCTTCGACTTCCAGTGGCCAAAGGCTGTTGATAAGGACGCGCTTTCTCGCGTTGAAGCTCGCGTAAACGAGCGTATTCGCGACGATTTGCAGGTTGTTCCTAAGGAAATGCCAATCGACGACGCTTTTAAGCTTGGAGCAATGCACTTGTTTGGCGAAAAGTACGGCGACGTTGTGCGCGTGGTTGAAATCGGCGACGGTTGGAGCCGCGAGCTTTGCGGTGGTACTCACGCTAAGAGCACAGGCAAGATTGGTATGGTTACGATTTTGTCCGAGTCCTCTATTGGCTCTGGCGTGCGCCGTATTGACGCACTTTGCGGCGAGGCAGCATACGAGTATGGCGCTCGCGAGCACACTTTGGTTGCTCAGCTTGCAGAAATGGTGAACGCTCGCCCAGACGAGTTAGCTGAACGTTTGGAATCTTTGCTTAACAAGATGAAGGATTCTGATCGTAAGCTTGCAGCCGTTTACGAGTCTCAGCTTGCTAATTCCGTTCCAGCTTTGATTGAGGCTGCTAAGGCTGCTGCTGGAAGCGTTAAGTTGGCTGTTAAGAACGTTGGCAACTTCGGTTCGTTTGAAACGCTCCGTAAGACAGTTCTCGACGTGCGCTCTCGCTTGGGTGAGGATGCGCCTGCAGTAGTAGTGTTGTGCGGCGTAAACGAGGATGATAAGCCAATGGTTGCTGTGGCCACAAACGAGGCTGCGCGCGTACTTGGAGCTAAGGCTGGAGACTTGGTTCGTACCGCTTCCAAGGTTCTTGGCGGTGGCGGCGGCGGAAAGCCGGACTTCGCTCAGGGCGGTGGCACAGACGCTTCTAAGATTGATGAAGCTCTCGAAGCTGTGAAAGCAGAAGTGGCTAAGCTCGCCTAGCGCGCAGCTACCCGCTTAAAACAAAACGAAATAATCTTTACCAAAAGCAGCACGAAATTCATGGTGTGGTTAGGTATTGATTTAGGTGATGCCAGGGTCGGACTTGCACTTTCCGACCCTGAGCTCACTTTTGCGCATCCAATCGGGAATGTGCAAGTTTTTGGTGATTCTTTTAGAGCTATTGACGAAGTAATCAATCTTATTGAAAAAGAGAAAGTTCGTCGCGTCGTAATTGGATTGCCGCTACAGCTTGACGGTTCTGAAGGAAAATCTGCAAAAAAAGCGCATCGTTGGGGAAAAAATTTAGCTAAGCGGATTGAATCAGCGAAAAATGATGGCGATTGGGTGCTTTCTTACGTGCCTGATATTGTTTGGAAGGATGAGCGTTTAACAACAGTTAGTGCTCATCGTCAGTTGTTGCAAGCTGATTTTTCTACCCGACAGCATCGTCCTATGGTTGATCAGCAGTCTGCAGTATTGATTTTGCAGTCTGCTCTTGATGCGAATAGTGCTAGCTTGAGGGCAGAAGTAGATTAGTGAGCACAGAATTAGTGAGCTAAATAATCAACAAACTAACTAATAAGCAAACTTACTAATAATCAAACTCACTAATAAACGAACTCAATAACAGTCGGCGAATAAAATAATAAACGAACAAAACAGAGAGTAGAAGAGGAGCGTTAGGTGTCCGACAATTTCGGCGAATTTTTTGACAGTCATGCGCAATGGACTGATCATAATGGAAACTCATCTTCTTCTAACGAATCCACTTCCAAAAATAGTTCTCGCAAAAAAGCAAGAGCACGACTTATAGCAAGACGACGTAAACGTCGCGCTAGAACCGTCCTAGTATTTCTTCTCGTAATGGTTTTAGGTGTTATTGGCTACACCGGTTATAGTGCAGTACACGCGTGGAGATTATCCCACGATAGTGAAATTGTTGAAGATTGGTCAGGTCCAGGTTTTGGCTCCGTCGAATTTACGGTTGACACTGGTGAAGGTGCAATAACAGTTGCCTCAAAGCTAGTCAAAGCAAATATTATTAAATCGCAAGCAGCATTCACTTCAGCGGTAGCAGCAAACAACAAGATTCTGTATCCTGGAATCTACATTCTAAAAAATCATATGGCTGCTATTGACGTTGTTAATATTTTGTCCGACCCAACCAAAGCCAGCGGTTTCTTGCAAGTGCGAGCCGGCGAACACGCTTCAGAAATTTTGAAACAAGCATCAGAATTATCCGGAATAAGCATAGATAATTTCAAAGCCGTATTAGCAGATGGTGCCGTCGGAATTTTGCCTCCAGAAGCTCGCGGAAACATTGAAGGCTGGCTGGAGCCTGGAGTTTACAACGTAAAATCCATGAAAAGCGCTGAGGATATTCTTTCCGCAATGGTTAAAAAACGCATTGCTAAACTGGACAGCCTTGGCATTCCTAAAGGCGAAAATCGCGAAAAAGCTTTAATCATGGCCTCCATTGCCGAAGCAGAAGTGAATAGCAGCGACTATTACGGCAAAGTTGTGCGCGTAATACTAAATCGCTTAGCAAAAAACATGCCTCTTGGAATGGACTCCACTGTTGGCTACGGTGCAGGCGTAAAACCAATAAAACTTACGCAAGCAATGCTAGACAATCCAAATAACCCTTACAACACGCGTATTCATAAGGGTTTAACACCTACGCCTATTGGTATTCCAGGAGATAACGCACTGCTAGCCACTATTAATCCTCAAGACGGGCCGTGGATTTACTTCGTTACAACGAATCTAAAAACTGGCGAAACAAAGTTTACGGACAACGAAAAAGAATTCTTAAAATTCCGCGACGAATACAAGCGCAACAATCCCGAAGGCAACTAAACTATTAAATAAAATATAGCTTTTAACCACATATGTGTATTTATGTTGCAAAGGCATTATGAGTTTTAATAATCTGCTTTAATGAAGCAATTAATTATTACGATAATATCGGCGCTGCCAACGCTTGCGTGCGCAATTGCAGTTTGCGCAACGGACATAAAAAGTCGCGTAGTTCCAAGACTTTGGATTATTATTGCAGGACTTTTTCAATCTTTAGCGAATCTCATATGTTCTGTTATTTTGTTTGAGAATATTAGATTGCTTATTTTTGGCTGGATTTCTTGCGTATTTGTTTTTGCAATTTATTGGATTATGCGAAAAATTGCGCCGCAGAATTCCATTGGATTCGGCGACGTTACAAGCGCGGCAATGATTGCGCAAGCCTTGGTATTATTCGGTTTTGACTGCCTGATTTACTGGTTTGCTTTAGTTGGACTAGTTGGCTTAGTTTGGCTTTTACTATGGAAAATTTATTGCAAAATCTTCCTTCCAACCAACGCATCAATACCATTCGTACCAGTCGAAGCAATATCTGCCATACTTGCAGCATTGCTGTCAATAACAATCCACTCAATACTTGGTAGTTAGTAAAATAAAAAATTTAGATGCGTAAATTCGGAGAATGGAGAATGCATGCTTAGATGGCAAACGGCTGGGGAATCTCATGGTGAAGCATTAGTAGCTATGATTGAAGGTTTGCCGGCGGGTGTGAAAATTACTAGCAGCGATGTGGTTTCGGCTCTTGCTCGCCGTCGACTTGGCTACGGTCGTGGCGCTCGCATGAAATTTGAGCAAGATAAAGTGCGTCTTTTAACTGGCGTTCGTCACGGTGTAACTCTTGGCTCTCCAATTGCTGTGGAGATTGCGAATACCGAGTGGCCAAAGTGGACGGAAGTAATGAGCGCGGATCCTTTGGATCACGAGCTTCCGGCAGAAGGTCGTAATGCTGCACTTTCTAGGCCGCGTCCGGGGCATGCGGATTTAACTGGAATGCGTAAGTATGGTTTTGATGATGCTCGCGAGGTTTTGGAGCGTTCGAGTGCTAGGGAAACGGCTTCGCGCGTGGCTTTGGGTGCCGTGGCTGACGCATTTTTAGAGCAGGCTTTAGGTGTGCGCACAGTTGCGCATGTTGTTGGAATTGGCGGCGTATATGCTAACAAAAGTTTAGCTCTACCAACGCCTGACGATGTTGCGGCTTTGGACGCTTCTCCTGTTCGCACTCTCGACAAAGACGCTGAAGCTAAAATGATGGCGCGAATTGACGAAGCAAAAGCAAACGCGGATACTTTAGGCGGAGTGGTTGAAGTTTTGGCTTACGGAATGCCAGCTGGAGTTGGAACTTACGTTGAGTCAGATCGTCGCTTGGACGCGGCATTAGCAAGCGCGCTTATGGGTATTCAAGCGATTAAAGGCGTGGAAATTGGCGACGGTTTCGCAGAAGCAGATCGCCCAGGCTCAGCCGCGCACGACGAAATCGTAACAAGCGAAAATGGCAAAATAACGCGCTTAACAAACCGCGCCGGCGGTATTGAAGGCGGAATGTCAAACGGCGAAATTATTCGCGTGCGCGCTGCAATGAAGCCGATCCCTTCTATTCCGCGCGCTTTGCGCACAGTAGACGTGCTAACTGGAGAGCCGGCTCAAGCTATTAACCAGCGCTCCGATTTTACTGCTGTTCCAGCAGCTTCCGTAGTTGCGGAAGCTATGGTAAGGCTTACTTTAGCAAAGTACGCTTTGGAAAAGTTTGGTGGAGATTCCTTGCAAGAAACGCGACGAAATGCAGAATCTTACGTAGCATCTTGGCCGGAGCATATGCAATGAGCAAAACTAAAATCCCTCTAGCTGTTATTATCGGCATGCCAGCAGCTGGAAAATCGCGAGTTGGCCGCGAAGTTTCGCATATTATGCACCTGCCTTTTTGCGATACCGACGCAATTATTGAGTGCGAAATTAATATGCCAATTCTGCAATATTTCGAGCAGTATGGTCAAGAAGCTTTCCGCGATGTGGAAGCGCGCATAGTTAAAAGCGTAATTTTAGGAAATCAAGCTGAAGAAGGTATTGTATCTCTTGGCGGAGGAGCTCCTTTGCGTCAGGAAACGCAGGAAGTTCTGCAAGAATACATGCGCTTGGGCGGTCGCGTTGTTTATTTGCAAGCAAATGCTCAAGAAGCAATCGAGCGTGCAAGTTGGAATAATAATCGTCCTATGCTAAACGGCGATGATGCTGAAAAACGTTGGATGGAATTATTTGAGCAGCGAGACCCTATTTTTAGAAAAGTGTCGAATATTCACATGCCAACTAAAGGTTCGACTCCTTGCATGGCTGCAGAAAAATTAAGGAATATGATTATGCAACGTATTGTGCACGTAACAGGTGAAGCAATTGAACCTTATGACGTTCGCATTGGCGACGGTGCAATGCAACTTTTGCCGCAAATGCTTGGCACAAAGCCTGTTCGAGTCGGATTGGTTCACACGCAGCCGGTGCAGCGCCACAGCGATAAAGCTCGCGCAATTTTGCGTCAAGCTGGTTATGAAGTTTTCGACATGCTGGTGCCGGATGCTGAAGCTGGAAAAACTATTCAAGTTGCGAGCGGACTTTGGGCTAGACTTGGCGATGCTGGTTTTACTAGGTCCGACGCGATTGTTGGCTTAGGAGGCGGCGCTGCAACGGACGTGGCCGGCTTTGTGGCTGCAACTTGGATGCGCGGAATCCGTTACGTAAACTGCCCAACTTCGCTTCTTGCAATGGTTGACGCGTCTACAGGCGGCAAAACCGGCATAAATACGGATGCTGGCAAGAATTTAGTCGGCAGCTTTTACACTCCAGCAGGAGTTTTAGCAGATACTTCAACGCTTGCAACTCTTCCAAACGACATTCTTATTGAAGGCTTGGGAGAGGTTGCAAAATCTGGTTTTATTCGCGACGGCGAAATTTTGAAAATTCTGAGCAACTCAAATAATGCCAAGCTTTTGCGCGAATTTGACGGTGATCAGCTGGAAAATAATAACGAACTTCACGAACTGCTTGTGGAACTTATTGAGCGCACAGTTAAAGTAAAAGCGTACCACGTGTCTAGCGACTTAAAAGAGCAGGGATTGCGCGAGTTTTTGAACTACGGTCATACGCTTGGCCACGCAATTGAGCAGATTGAACACTTCCACTGGCGTCACGGAAACGCTGTTGCTGTTGGAATGGTTTTTGCGGCGGAGCTTGCGCAAATTTTGGGATATTTGGATGCTCAAGACGTTTCCTACCATCGTTCGCTTTTAGATTCGCTTGGATTGCCTACTTCGTGGCAGAGTAGAGAAGATTCTGACGCTGCGTTTGAGCGCGTACTTAATCTTATGCATCGCGATAAAAAAGCGCGCGGCAACATGCTACGTTTCGTAATTTTGGATGGTATTTCAAATCCTATTCATCTCGACAATCCGCCTACTGAAGCAGTTAAAGAAGCTTTTGAGCGAGTCTATAAAAAATAATTAATCTTAAGAGGCAACTTATGGAAAATCAACAACCAAAAAAAGTGCTTGTAGTAAACGGACCAAATCTTGGTCGACTTGGCGTTCGCCAGCCGGACGTATACGGTAGCGAAAATTTTGAAACCTTGCGTGAGCGCTGCGAAAATTGGGGAGCGGAGCTTGGGCTAAAAGTAGAAGTGCGCCAAAGTGAGGACGAAGCGCAAATGGTTCACTGGATGCACGAAGCTGCCGATACTCGCACGCCGGTTGTTATGAATCCTGCCGCTTTTACGCACTACAGTTATGCGCTCGCGGATGCAGCTCACATGGTTTTGGATGCAGGAGTGCCGCTAATGGAAGTGCATATTTCTAATCCTGCAGCACGCGACGCTTTCCGACGCATAAGCGTAATAAGCCCTGTTGCAACCGGCACTATTACTGGCATGGGATTGTACGGCTACAAGCTCGCGCTAGAGGCCGTTGCTCATCTTGTTTGATTTTGTTCGATTTTTTGCGAATCAACACCCAGCGTCGAGGCTCGAAGATACTATGGAGTTCCATGGTTAGAAGACAACATGGTAACTCTCAGGAGCATATTACAAAGCATATTTTCGTCACTGGTGGCGTTGTTTCGTCACTTGGAAAAGGCCTTACTGCATCTTCGTTAGGCCGACTTTTACGAAGCCGCGGATTGCACGTATTGCAACAAAAACTCGATCCTTATATCAACGTTGATCCTGGCACAATGAATCCGTTCCAGCATGGTGAAGTCTATGTTACGGAAGATGGTGCGGAAACAGATCTTGATATTGGTCACTACGAGCGATTCCTTGATGTTTTCCTAAGCCAAAAAGCTAATGTCACAACTGGTCAGATTTACCAGTCTGTGCTTCGTAAAGAGCGTGCTGGCGAATATTTGGGTCAGTGCGTGCAGGTTATTCCGCATATTACTGGCGAAATTAAGTCGCGTATGCGCGCGCAAGCTTCCGACGATGTAGATGTAATTATTACAGAAATTGGCGGCACTGTTGGCGATATTGAATCTCAGCCATTCCTTGAGGCTGCTCGTGAAGTTCGCCGCGATTTGGGTCCTGAAAACTGCATGTTTGTGCACGTTTCTTTGGTGCCTTATATCGCAGCTGCGCACGAATTGAAAACTAAGCCAACTCAGCATTCTGTGATGATGCTTCGTCAGCTTGGCATTTCTCCAGACGCGCTTGTTTTGCGTTCCGATCGTCCGCTTAATCAGAGCATTAAAGACAAGATTTCGCTTATGTGCGATGTTGATGCTGAAGGCGTTGTAAACTGCGTGGACGCTCCAAGCATTTACGATGTGCCGAAGATTTTGTTCAACGAAGGCTTGGATGCTTACGTTGTGCGCGAGCTTGAGCTTCCATTCCACGATGTTGATTGGGATGAGTGGGAAGATTTGCTTGAGCGTGTGCATCATCCAAAGCATGAGCTGAACATTGCAATCGTTGGTAAGTATATTGATTTGCCAGATGCTTACCTTTCTGTTACTGAGGCTATTAAGGCTGGCGGTTTTGCAAACTGGGCTAAGGTAAACGTGCGTTGGGTTGCTGCCGATAGGTGCGAAACTCAGGAAGGTGCGGCTGCAGCTCTTGACCAAATGGATGGCATGGTTATTCCAGGCGGCTTTGGTATTCGCGGTATTGAAGGTAAGATTGGCGCGCTTCGTTACGCTCGCGAGCATGGTTTGCCAACGCTTGGTCTTTGCCTTGGCTTGCAATCTATGGTTATTGAGTACGCTCGTCACGTGCTTGGACTTGAGGATGCTAATTCCACAGAGTTCGAGAAGGATTGTGGCGATCCAGTAATTGCAACTATGGAAGAGCAGAAGGATATTGTGGCTGGTAAGGGAGATATGGGTCACACAATGCGACTCGGTTCTTACCCTGCAACACTTGAGGAAGGCTCTATTGTTGCTGAGCTTTACGGCACTACGCATGTTACTGAGCGTCACCGTCACCGTTACGAAGTGAACGTTGCGTATAAGGATCGTTTGCGTGAAGCTGGCTTGCGCATTAGCGGCCAAAGCCCGGACGGTAATTTGACTGAGTTTGTGGAGCTTCCAAAGGATGTTCACCCATTCTACGTTGCAACTCAAGCTCATCCAGAGTTTAAGTCTCGTCCAACTAAGCCTCATCCTTTGTTTGCTGGCTTGGTTGCGGCTGCTCTTGAGCATCAAGAGGCTGCTCAAAATAGCAAGGAAGATAAGTAGACTTAAGTAAGACGAACTTAAGTAAGATTTAAGTAAGTCTTAAATAAGTAAGTCTTAAATAAGACGAACTTAAGTAAGTCAATCTTAAGTAAAACTTAAGTAAGTCAATCTTAAGTAAGTTTTAAATAAAAATTAACTAAGTAAAAGTAAGCGGTAAAACTGGATTTCCCTAAGTTTTGCCGCTTATTTATTTTTCAAATGTATCTATCGACCCGTGCGCGTTATTTCCTTTACACCGCTGTAAAGTAACTGTCGATATTTCGCGAGATTTCGTTATTTTATTTACACCGCTGTAAAGAAATAATCACTTTTCGGCTTAATATCAACATTTCTTATACACGCTTGTAAAGGAATAGTCACTTTTTGGCTTAATTGATTGTGAAAAACATTACGTTTTGTTTATAACACGGCTATACCAAGAAATCGCATTACGCGGTACCCTTAAATAGGTAAGAAATAGACTAAGCAGAATGCAAAAGTAACGTTGGGGAATATCTTTTGCGATTACGCGCGCAAGTAAGAGCGCGGCAATGCGTTATGCATGGAGGTGCTATAGGCGTATGAGCGATACTAGCAATATTAGTCATACAAGCGTTACAGCAGGCGATGGCAATAATCCAGAAAAAAATAAAGCTGCAGACGTCGAAATGAGCCAGTATGTGGCAGATCGCGCTCGCGTAAATGAGGATAAAATTCGTCAAGACGAGCAGATTGTTGCCGAATTTGGTGAGTACAATTACGGCTGGCACGATTCGGATGCTGCAGGCGAGGCTGCAAAGAAGGGTATTGACGAGTCGGTTGTGCGCGCAATTTCTGCAGACAAACACGAGCCGGAGTGGATGTTAAACCTTCGCTTGCAAGGTTATCGCGCGTTTTTGCAAAAGCCGATGCCTGATTGGGGCGTTGATTTAAGCGGTTTTGACGCGGATGATTTCAAGTATTACGTGCGTCCGGTTCACGATCAAGCAAAAACTTGGGACGATTTGCCGGAAGATATTCGCAAAACTTACGATAGACTCGGCATTCCGGAAGCGGAGAAAAAGCGCTTAGTTTCAGGCGTTGCGGCACAGTACGAGTCGGAAGTTATTTACAATTCGATTCGCGAAGACTTGGCTGCTCAAGGCGTGATTTTTGTTGACACGGATACTGCAGTTCAAAAGTATCCGGAGCTTGTAAAAAAGTATTTCGCAACTGTGATTCCTGTTGACGACAACAAGTTTGCGGCTCTTAACACCGCGGCTTGGAGTGGCGGCTCGTTCGTGTATGTGCCAAAAGGCGTGCACGTGGATATTCCGCTTCAGGCTTACTTCCGCATTAATACGCCGAATATGGGTCAGTTTGAGCGCACGCTGATTATTGCGGATGAAGGCTCGTACGTGCATTACGTTGAAGGTTGCACAGCTCCGATTTATTCCACGGATTCGCTTCACGCTGCAAACGTTGAAATTGTTGTGGAAAAGCATGCGCGCGTGCGCTACACAACCGTGCAAAACTGGTCGAACAACGTGTACAACTTGGTAACTCAGCGAGCTTACGTGCGCGAAGGTGGCACAATGGAGTGGGTTGACGGCAACATTGGCTCCAAAGCAACTATGAAATATCCTGCTTGTATTCTTGCCGAGCCTTACGCAAAAGCAGAAACCATGTCTTTGAGCTTTGCCGGCCGCGGCCAGTACCAGGATACGGGTGCGAAGATGATTCATTTAGCACCGCACACGAGTTCTACTATTGTTGCTAAGTCGATTTCGCGCGGCGGTGGACGTTCTGCTTACCGCGGTCTTGTGAAGATTATTAAGGGTGCGAAGGGCTCAAGTTCGTCGGTTGTGTGCGATGCTTTGCTTGTTGACGATTTTTCCAGGTCCGACACTTATCCGCATGTTGACGTGCGCGAAGACGACGTGTCGATGGCTCACGAGGCCACTGTTTCCAAGGTTTCCGAAGATCAGCTTTTCTACTTGATGAGTCGCGGACTTGAAGAAAAAGAGGCTATGGGCATGATTGTGCGCGGCTTTGTGGAGCCGATTAGCCGCGAGCTGCCGATGGAATACGCGCTTGAGCTTAATCGCTTAGTTGAGTTGCAAATGGAAGGATCCGTGGGCTGATGAGTGAAGATTTGGAAAAGAATTTAGGCAATAAAATGACGGAAAAAGAAATTAGTATTCCTGTAGCAGACCCTAATGATCCTTATGCGGTTCCTGCAGCAATGCCTTCTAGTGCCGACAAATCTGTTCGCTCGTTCAATGTGGAAGATTTTGCGATTCCAACGCGCAAGCAGGAAGATTGGCGATACACTCCGGTTGAGCGAATTTCCGAGTTTTTCGAGTGCTTTGAGCCGGCTAATAGTCTTCAAGTAAAGCTTGAAGGCGTTGGTGGAGCCGCTTTGGATGATTCTTACGTTGGCAGCGAAGGTTCCGTAAGTTTGCAAGTAAAGACGCAAAACGAAGCGCCTCACACTGAAATGAAGCCGTCTGATCGCGCAGCTGCGGTCGCATGGAACGCAGCAAAACAGGCGCACGTACTTCACGTATCTGGCGAAATCAAAAAGCCAATCGTATTGCAAATTAATGGTAATCTCGCGAATAACGCAAATGAAAACGCTGCGCAATCGCTTGACGCACTGCACTTAGTAATCGAAGCAGATTCTCGCGCAAACGCTGACATTATTATCGAACATACCGGATGTGCGAAACTTGCTGAAGGCGTGGAAATCATCCTCGGAAAGCATGCGCATGTTTCTACTACATTTATTCAAGAGTGGGATTCGGGCAGCAAGCACGTTGGAAATCAGCGTATTCACGTGGGTGAGGGAGCTTCGCTTCGCCACACGATGGTCACTCTTGGCGGAGATGTTGTGCGCATTCGCATGGATCAGGATTTTGGCGGCGAGCAGGGCGATTTGAACATGCTCGGCATGTATTTTGTGGATCCGGGCGAGCATGTGGAGCACCGCACGATGGTTGTGCATAATTATCCGGAATGCAAGTCCAGAGTAGTATACAAGGGCGCTTTGGAAGGTAAGGGCGCGCATTCAACTTGGGTTGGAAACGCGCTTATTAAGCCGGAAGCTCCTGGCACGGATTCGTACGAGTTGAATCGTAATTTGGTGCTTACTCCTGGCGCAATTGCTGATTCTGAGCCGAATTTGGAAATTGAAAACGGCAATATTATTGGCGCAGGTCACGCAAGTTCGGTTGGTAGATTTGACGACGAAGAGCTTTTCTACTTGCAATCGCGCGGAGTTAGTGAGATTGAGGCTCGAAAGCTTGTTGTGCGCGGATTCTTTAACGAGCTGATTGAAGAAATTGGCGTTCCGGAAATTGTTGATCACTTAATGAAGGCGATTGAGCGCCGTCTTGCAAGAACGGAAGAATAGGAGAAAATAATGTCAACTTTGGAAATTAAGGATTTGTACGCTTCTGTAGAAACAAAAGAAGGACGTAAGCAAATCTTAAAAGGCGTAAATCTTACGGTTAATTCTGGCGAAACTCACGCAATTATGGGTCCTAACGGATCTGGAAAGTCTACTCTTGCGTACACTTTGGCAGGTCACCCAAAGTACGAAGTCGATTCTGGCCAGGTTCTTCTCGACGGCGAAGATATTTTGAAAATGACTCCTGACGAGCGCGCAAAAGCCGGACTTTTCCTCGCAATGCAATACCCAGTAGAGGTGCCGGGCGTATCGATGACGAACTTCCTTCGCACCGCAAAAACAGAAGTCGAAGGCAAAGCTCCATCTTTAAGAAGCTGGGTTAAAGAACTTAGCGAGGCTATGAAAAAGCTTCGAATGGATCCAAAATTCGCGTCGCGCTCAGTAAACGAAGGCTTCTCCGGCGGCGAAAAGAAGCGTGCTGAAGTTTTGCAACTAGAGCTTTTGAAACCAAAGTTCGCAATTTTGGACGAAACTGATTCCGGTCTTGACGTTGACGCGCTTCGAATCGTGTCTGAAGGCGTGAATCGTGCCAAAGAAAACACTGGTTTGGGCATTATGATGGTTACGCATTACACGCGAATCCTCAAGTATATTAAGCCGGATATTGTGCACGTTTTTGCTCAAGGTCACTTTGTGAAGACTGCAGGCCCGGAGCTTGCAGACGAGCTGGAAGAAGAAGGCTACGACAAGTACTTGCCGGAAGGCGCAACTGAGTCGGCGCTGGCTTAATAGCGGTTTAATATGACTACAGTGACTACAGTGACTACAGAAAATATTATGCGAGAATTTAGCGATTTGCGCGCACAGTTTCCGATTTTGCGCCGCACAGTTCACGGCAATTCGCTTTACGATACTGTGCACGGAAAACCCCTGATTTACTTGGATTCTGCAGCAACTTCGCAAAAGCCGCAAGTTGTAATCGACGCCGAAAAAGAGTTTTACGAAACGATTAACGCTGGAGTTCACAGGGGAGCGCACGAGTTGGCGGCGCTTTCGACGGTTGCGTTCGAAGAAGCGCGTGCGAAAGTTGCGCGGCTTGTTGGAGCGTGCGCGGAAGCTGGGCGCGAAGAAATTGTTGTTACGCCGGGCGCTACGGGCGCACTTAATCTTCTTGCAACTGCTATTGGTAACGCTAGTGCGAAAGCAAGAATTTGCGAAAAAGATAGTGCTGGTTCTGCTGATTTAGCTGATACTGCTGGTTTCCGCAAAAATTTCGCTCTTCGCGAAGGTGACGTAATAGTCGTATCTCGCGCGGATCATCACTCTGTTTTGCTACCATTCCAAGAGCTTGCTCTTCGCACGGGAGCTGAGCTTCGCTGGATTGACGTAACTGAGGACGGCCGCGTGCGCACGGACGCGGATTATTTGCGAACGATTATTGACGATCGCACGAAAATCGTTGCAGTCACGCATATTAGCAACGTTACTGGCGCTATTACGGACGTTTCGTCGATTTGCGAGCGCGCTCACGAAGTCGGCGCGATTTTTGTGCTCGACGCATGCCAGTCTGTGCCGCATATTCCGGTTGATTTCCACGCTTTAAACGTTGATTTTGCAGCTTTTAGTGCGCATAAAATGTATGGTCCTACGGGAGTTGGATTCTTGTATGGTCGCCGCGAGCTTTTGGACGCGCTTCCGCCTGCCAATTTTGGCGGCTCAATGGTGGAGCTTGCGTGGCTTAACAAGCCGGCGCAATACATGGATGCGCCTTACCGTTTTGAAGCTGGAACTCAGCCTGTTGCGCAAATGGTTGCAGCCGGCGTTGCTGCGGATTGGTTGCGCGAGCTGGGAATGAGCCGAGTGACAGAGCATGAGCAGGAAATTGCTGCAGAATTGCTAAAATTGCGTGAGATTCCAGGCGTTCGCATTTTGGGACCGACTGATTTAGAGAATCGAATTGGCACGGTTGCTTTTGAAGTTGAAGGCGTGCATCCGCATGACGTTGGCCAGTTTTTGGACGCTCAAGGCATTGCAATTCGCGTCGGGCATCATTGCGCTCAGCCGATTCACCGTCATTTTGGCGTGTACGCTTCGAACCGCGCTTCCGTTGGCGTTTACAACACGATTGACGAAGCTCGCGCGCTTGTTGAAGCTGTTTCACACGTTCGCGCCTACTTTGGCGCATAATGTTATTAGCGAGCGAGTTGGATAGTTAGCTAGTTAGGAAGTAGGTAAGGAGTGCGAATGTTTGATATGGGTTTTGGTGCTGGTTTTGGTGCAGGTGATGCGTCTGGTGACGGCTTGGAAAGCATGTACCAAGAAGTGATTTTGGATGCTGCGCGAAATCCGCACGGAAAAACTCATTTCGAAAGCACGGAAGCGCTCGCAAAAGCGGAACTGCAGGAAGAATCTCAAGAATCTGCAGAATCTACGAAAGCTGCCGAAAATAAAGAATCTGCAGAAAATACAGAATCTGCAGAAATCACGCTAAATAATACTCACGAAAGTTGCGCTGTTGCAACTGACGAAAACTCTGCTTTAGGCCAATCGCACCAATTCAACCCAACTTGCGGCGACGAAGTCACAATGCGCGTGGAGCTTTCAAATAGCGCGGACCTAAAAAAACCAATAATTTCAAGCGTTAAGTGGGATGGTCACGGCTGCTCAATTTCGCAAGCAAGCCTTTCGATGATGGTTGATCTAGTCGAAGGAAAGTCGGTTGACGAAGCCTTGCGATTGGACGCGCTTTTCCACAAACTTATGGAATCTCGAGGCGAAGGTTTGCAAAACGAAGAGGACGAAGACGCGCTGGAAGACGCAATGGTTTTGCAGGGAGTATCGCGCTACCCAATGCGAATCAAGTGCGCGCTTTTGGCGTGGGAAGGCCTAAAAGACAGCATCGCAAAAGCCTCGCAAAACTTAAATCCGCAAATTCTTGGCAACTTGTAAAATCGAACTTTGGTACAAGCAAAGCAAGGAATATTATGGCAGAAAATGAATCGGCAGTTGAGGTGGCGGAGTCGACACCTTTAAGCGCGAACGACATTGGTCGAGTTACAGAAGACGATATTTTAGATTCTTTACACGATGTTGTGGATCCGGAATTAGGCATTGATGTTGTTGATTTGGGCCTGGTTTACGGCATTGAAATCGACGAGCTTGGTCGCGCGATTATTACCATGACGCTTACCACTCCTGCTTGCCCGTTGACGGAGTTGATTGAGGACGAGTGTGCGAATGCGCTCGCGGGATTGGTGGAAGAGTTCCGCATTGACTGGACGTGGAAGCCGCGTTGGAGCTTTGAAAACATTAACGAAGACGGTCGCGCGCAGCTTGAGGCGCTTGGTTACAATCTCAACAGTTTGCAGGCGAGCTTTGCGGCTGGAATGTATGGCTCTGAAGTAGCGGAGGGTGCTTCGATGGGTGCTGGCATTCCGCCAACCGCGTGACTTGGCTTGCGTTAATATTCTTCTTCTTAATCTTCTTAATATTCTTAATATTCTTCTCAATATCGGCATAAGTAAGTGGGAATTATGTGCGCTGGAATAAAGGCAGTTAGTGCAAGCGGAATTTGTGATATTCGCGATATAAATAATGTGCGCGAAAATGGTATCCGCGAGTATGTTTCGCGCGGAATTTCCGACGTCGTTTTCGACTTGCAATTGCTTGTGGATTGGGATGCGCGCCGCGCGTTGGCTGCGGATTATCCGGATTTTATTGGGGAAGTGCTTTTTAGTTTTGAGCCGGAATGGGGATTTGAGTTTCACGAGTCTTTGCGCGAGGCCGGGTGGAGTCGCGATCAGGCGATTGATTCGTTTGATGAGCATCATGGTCCGGCAGTTACGTGGCTGTATCGCTTGTATTTTGAGCGTTTTGAGCGCGGTTTTGCAGGCGAGCACGCGGATGCTTGCGATCAGGCGCGCGAGTTGATTGCTAGCGGCGTGCGCGTGTGGGCGCTTGGCAACGCTTCTTGCGATTGGCTTGACTGTGCGCGAAAAACTTGCCCAATACTCGGCGAACTAAACGGCGTTTGTGCTTCTTACGAAACGCATTTGCGCAAACCCGACGTAATGCTTTACCGCGCGTTTTTGCAACAAGCTAATCTTTCGCCTGCTTCCGCGCTTTTCCTCGAATGCGACTCTCGCGCCGCTTCTGCAGCGTCGCTGCTCTATTCTTAAGCTGCGCGCGTGTCTGAAGAACGTAGTCAAGAGGCTCTAGTGCATTAACTAATCTGCGTTAGTGTCTCAAAAACAGCGTAATGAGACACTGGTGCAGTTCGCGCTCGCGCAGATTACGCGCTCGCTTACGAAACTCGCGTTGGAAGTCCACCGGACTTCCAACTTAAGCGAGTTTCCGCTCCGAGTTGCCTTCGCGCGCTACGCTTTAAGCGCTCAGGCAGGTCGTCGCGCACGCTCGGCTGATTCGAGTGAATCGTAACCATACATGTGCACAGTATTCGCGATTATTATTTGCGTAAGATTTAGATTTTCCGCGCGCAAGTTTTTTACAAAACGCTGGTATTTTGCGAAAGTTGCGTCAGAATACGTGCTTAATTCGCCTCGCAAATACGTTTCAAAAGACGTATTTTCTGCCGTATCCTCGCTAGTTTTAAGCACGCGCATTGCAAAACCTAAATGCGGGTAGCGCTCGCGAAAATCCGCAGCCCACTCAACTTGCGCTAAAATAATCTGCTCCTGCGCGCTTTTTCTAGGCTCCAAAATCGGCTTAATATAAGGCTTAATCGTGCGCTCAAAAATTTCCGGCGCAGTCGACTCCATCATTCGCGCATACTTTTCCGTAATCAAATTGCGGCCATCGCTATTCGCGCACTCAAGATCCTGCTTATAAGACTCCTGCAAATCCAGCGGCCACGCCAAAAACTGACTCATTCGCATAATGCGAAAAGTTGGCCAGTTTCCTTGACAATTCGCGCGTCCGCCCTCGTTTTCTGTAAGCTGAAACTGATCCCACTCGAGTTTGGTGATTTCTTCCGCAAGCTTTTGTGATTTTGGATTTTCCGCTTTCAGTTTTTCTTCTTTCGAATTTTGCACTTTCGACTTTTCCGCTTTCGAATTTGCTAATAAATCGCACATCATAAGCTCCTTAAGCACGCAGCGCGCGAATTAATATGCGCCTCAACGTATGGCCGCTGCCATTCCAAAAAAGTTTCGCCGCAATCACTTAAGCCCTCGTATTGCAACTCGCGTACAATATCTTCGCAAATACTGTCAATTATTTGCGTAACTTGCTTTTGCGCAATTCCCGCGCCTTTTCCGCCTTCGCCAAAACCATCGCCACCGGAACCGTCGCCGCCAAAGCAAGCAGCGGAAGAAAGTCGCATTACCGCCTCAAGTTTGCTGCACACTTCCGGAAGCCTAGAAGCCATGCGATTGCTGAGCTTTCGCAACGCCGCAAACTGCCACTTGTAGTACGGCAAGTAGCCTGCGGTTACTGGATTGTTGAGCAGAAAAATGAGGGAAGCGGTTGCGCGCACGAATTCGTTTATAGAAAGCCACGCGGCGGAAGCGTCTTTGCGTGCGATCATGCGTGGGAAATTGTATTGGCCGGCTTGCGAAATCATGCCAAGTCTGCGCGAGATTAGTGAGATTCGCACGTCGTCCGGCATGAGTTTGAAGCTTTGACGCGCTTTCGAGAACTCTCCAAGAGGATCCGCGAAAATTTTGCCATTCGTCGCTGCGGCAAGCGTTGATTCGCTTAACGATAGCCATAAGTGCGGTTCGTTTGCGGCCGGGGCAGTTGGGAAGCCGGTTAGATTTTCGAAAAATTCGCTTATGCGAAATACTCCGACGCGCTTGCTACTTTTGCATGATTTGGCGCGCGGCGTTTCGTTGCGAGAGTCAAAACCGGCGTATTTTCGCGGAAGTGCGTCGTAAGCGTTTTGTAAATCCGCGCCGATTTTTGCGTAATCTTCGTCGGTAAGCCACAAGCAGAATCCCGGCCCAAAATCGTGATCGCGCGAAATCGCGTCGTCAAAACCGTAGCATTCCGAGCCGTGACCAACTAATCCGGCTGCAATACGATTTTTGTATTCTGCAAATTTTGGCTGATCCAGTAACGGCTTTCCGTAAGTTTGCCAATATGATTGCGATAGTTGCATGCCGGTTGATATGTGTGGGGTTGGTGATGATTGGCTTGGTGATTCGCGCTTTGCTGATTCGTGAATTTCTGTAGATTCTTCCGTAACTTTTTCTGCTAACTTACGCGTCTGCTGCAAATTTTCCGCCGTAATCGCGTAATATTCGCTATCTTCGCCGTAACATTCTGCAATCAAATCAAGCGCTTTACTGTAACTTTCCGCCGCCTGCGCGTACTCGCCGCGCGCGCACTGAACCTGCGCAAAACCTGCCAAAGCAGAAGCGTAATGCGGCTGATTTTCGTTATTTCCCGCGACGTACATGCGAACGCTGGTCGAAGCGTGTTCAAAAGCGGATTCGAGAATCTCCTTAACAAAAATTGCGCTAGTATTTGCATCTGACTTTTGCGAGCACTCTTTCGAGCACTCCTGCAGCATCGCAAGCGCAATATTCGTGTGCGTGGCTGCAATATCGATGTCGTGATCAGGATCCGTGCTCGTATTTTGCAAAATCTCAAGCGCGTGATTAAGCTCCTCAATTGCTTCACTCGTGCGACCGGTTTCGCTATAAAGCATCGAAAGATTGTTGTGAAGCGCGGCAAGCTTGCGATTTTTAGCGCCGAGCGTTGCGGCGGATTCGTTAAGAGCTTGGGTGTAAATTTTTTCAGCGCGATCGTAGTCGCCAGCTGCGCGAAGGCTTGTGGCAGCGTTAATTAGCGTGGTTGTGCCTGCTTCCGTGCCAGATAGGTGCATGGAATCGGCGAGATTTAAAGCGCGATTTATGATTGGCTGATTTTTTGCGTGCTCGCCGCGTGAACGGTAAAAGCCCATGAGTTCGTTGAGAATTGAAAGCTGGAGGGGATTGGTTTGCGCATTTGACTTGGTTTCTGTTGCTGCGTCTGCCGTGCGTTCGAAATTTACCTGCGCCTCTGCAAGTTTTCGCAAAAGGTACGATTCGATTGCGCCCGCGCTCGCGTGATTCGCGAACATTTCGTCAAGCTCGCTATAAAATTGCGCAGCGTTCTCCATTGAAACCCCCTACTATTTCACCCGTGCTCCAAATCGACTTTAACTTTACAGTCTTGCAAAGAAAATAACGTAATCTAGCCTAAAAGTGACAGAAACTTTACAGCCGTGTAAAGGAAATAACGATATCTCGCCCAATACCGATTTTTTCTTTACAGCGTTGTAAAGAAAATAACGGAATCGCGCTGAAATGCGACAGAAACTTTACAGCGTTGTATAGGAAATGTCGGAATTTGTGTGTGGTGGGGGGATTGTGATGCGAGAAATCAAAAGTCGGGCTGGCGGGATTTGAACCCGCGGCCTCTTCGTCCCGAACGAAGCGCGCTACCAAACTGCGCTACAGCCCGATGTCGATTGTGCAATTAACAGAAACAGCGCTTGCGATTACTTGCGTCGCGCACTTTCGCACTTTCGCACGACCGGCACGTTTCGCACTTTAGCGCGTTTCGTAACACTTCGACAACTTGGCTATATTAGCGTGAACTTTCTACAAATAAGCGATGTGTGTCGCTTCCAAATAACTCTCTCAATTTTTCGAAAAATTTTATAAAAATTTTATAGAAATTTTTATAAAAAATTCGCTTGTATCATTTTTAGACCGCATTCACTCCGCGCACACTGCACCAACTCCGCAATATTTGCAAAATTACCCCACTTTTCGTAAATAATTTTGTATATCTCAATAAAATAATAAAAATTTTTACTATAAACGCATTTTTCTTTCGAAAACAGAAAAATATAAATATTTCCATAAAAACGCGCGTTTTCTGCGAAAATGGTCAGCCGAATCAAGCTAATAGCGCAATAAAACGTACTCAAAACGCTTACATCTGTATTACCTACTGGCTACAATAAGCGTTTATGACTGACACCAATACTGCAATGTCTGCCGCGCAAAATGCCGCAGAATCTGCCGCGCAAAATGCCGCAGAAAACGAATCAACAGATACCACCAACGAAATCGACACCGTTGAGCATGCTGAGATGCTACTCGCGCAAGACGAGGCAATCGCCAAGCGCGTAAACGAAGGCGCAACGCTGGATGAAGCAATCGACCCAAGCAATAAAGAGTTTGGCCCGCAAGCTCATCCTGAGCAGGTGCAGATGCGCGTTGCTAAGCGCGCGATGATGCTTAAGGAAGGCGTGCAGCCTTACCCGGTGCATCTTAACGTTACGGATACTATCGAGCAGGTGCGTAAGCAGTTTGACGGCAAACTTCAGGCTGGTGAAGAAACCGATACCGAGGTTGGTATCGCGGGTCGCGTGCTTTTCTTGCGTAACGCTGGCGGCTTGTGCTTTGTTCAGCTTTCGGCTGGCGATGGCACAACGATTCAGGCCATGGTTTCTAAGAAGGAAATTGGCGACGAGTCAATTAAGCAGTTTAAGCAGATGGTTGATTTGGGTGACCATTTGTATGTGCGTGGTCGCGTTATTTCTTCTAAGACCGGCGAGCTTTCCGTGTTTGCAACAGAGTGGGCGATTGCGGCTAAGGCTTTGCAGCCGCTTCCTGCTTTGCACAAGGAATTAAGCGACGATACTCGCACGCGCAAGCCTTATATTGGCATGATTGCGGACGAGAAGATTCGCGATATGGTTCGCAGGCGTTCTCACGCTGTTGCTTCGCTTCGTCGCACTTTCGACAGCCATGACTTCTTAGAAGTTGAAACCCCAATGTTGCAGACGGTTCACGGCGGCGCTGCTGCTCGTCCGTTCACAACTCACATGAACGCTTTTGACATTGATCTTTACTTGCGCATTGCGCCGGAGCTTTTCTTGAAGCGCTGCCTGGTTGGTGGCATTGACCGTGTGTTTGAAATCAACCGCGATTTCCGTAACGAAGGCGTGGACGCAACTCACGCTCCAGAGTTTACTATGCTCGAGGCGTACCAAGCTTACGGCACTTACGATACGATTGGCGCTCTTACTAAGGAGCTGATTCAGAAGGCTGCTATCGACGCTTTCGGCTCTACCAAGGTGACTTTGCTTAACGGCGAAGAGTACGATTTTGGCGGCGAGTGGAAGCAGATTACAATGTACGGCTCGCTTTCCGAGGCTTTGGGCGAGGAGATTACGCCGGAAACTTCCGTTGAGCATTTGGGCGCGATTGCGGACAAGCTTGGCGTTGAGCGTGACGAAGTTGAGAATCACGGCAAGTTGGTTGAGCACTTGTGGGAGCACTTCTACGAGGATAAGCTTTACGAGCCAACGTTTGTGCGCGACTTCCCAGTGGAGACAAGCCCACTTGTTAAGGGTCACCGCACGAAGCCAGGAATGGTTGAAAAGTGGGATTTGTACGTGCGCGGCTTTGAGCTTGCAACCGGCTATTCCGAGCTTAACGATCCTGTTGTGCAGCGCGAGCGCTTTGTGGCTCAAGCTAAGGATGCTTTGGCTGGCGACGTTGAGGCAATGGATATTGACGAGGACTTCATTGAGGCTCTCGGCGTTGGTATGCCTCCTGCCGGCGGCATGGGCATGGGTATTGATCGTTTGCTGATCGCGCTTACGGGTGCAACTATTCGCGAGACGATTACGTTCCCACTTGTAAAGCCGTTGCGTTAGTTGTGATTAGTTAGTTGTGATTAGTTACTTGTTATTAGTTGCTTCTAATTAGTTACTTGTAATTAGCGGAATTAATTTTAAAAGTCGTTGAATGCTTTTTGGTGTTCAGCGGCTTTTTCTATGTGATGATGCTTTGTTGTGCGCCGTGATACATTTGCCGGAGATTTTCCGGCAAATGTTCCATAAAACGGCTGATGTAGCTACAAACGCCGGGAAATATCCGGCAAATGTTCAATATCGCTAAAAACTGACAAAAACTTTACAAGCGTGTAAAGGAATAGTCGGAATATCGCCAAAAACCGACAAAAACTTTACAAGCGTGTAAAGAAAAAATCGAAATCAAGCTAAAAACCGATTAAAACTTTACAATCGTGTACAGAAAAAGTCGCGCGCTAAATCGCAGCGCTCAAGCAGGTCGTCAGCGCACACAAAACACAACCAAATTCTCAATGAACAACCATACGAATCTGCCCTGCCTTCGTCAATCGAGACGAAGGCAGACCTCGCTTGCGTTGAAAGCACACTGTGCTTTCAACTTGAGCAAGCTCGGCGCTCCGAATTGCTTTCGCGCGCTATGCTCTATGCGCGAAAGCAGGTCGTAGCGCACGTTTGGAACGCTGTGTGACTGTCGTCGTAAGGCGTGAATAAACTGGGTAACTATGACATACAAATTAGTATTGCTCCGACATGGTCAGAGCGCATGGAATAAGACCAATCAGTTTACTGGTTGGGTTGATGTACCGCTGACTGAGCAGGGTGTTGAGGAAGCTAAGCATGGTGGCGAGCTTCTTAAGGAGAAGAACGTTCTTCCAGACATCGTGTTCACTTCTTTGCTTCGTCGCGCTATCAACACCGCGAATTACGCGCTTGATGCAGCCGACCGCCTTTGGATTCCAGTTCGTCGTAGCTGGCGCTTGAACGAGCGTCATTATGGCGCTTTGCAGGGCAAGAATAAGTCTGCAATTCGTCAGGAATATGGCGACGAAAAGTTCATGATTTGGCGTCGTTCTTACGCAACTCCGCCTCCTGAGATTGATCCAAACGACCAGTATTCCCAGGCTAACGATCCTCGTTATGCTGGCGAGCCAGTTCCAGAAACTGAGGCTTTGGCAAACGTTGTGACTCGTGTAACTCCTTACTGGGAGTCGGAGATTATTCCTGAGCTTAAGTCTGGCAAGACTGTAATGATTGCAGCTCACGGTAACAGCTTGCGCGCAATCGTGAAGATGCTCGACGGCTTGAGCGAGGAAGAGATTTCTAAGGTCAATATTCCTACCGCCATTCCGCTGCTTTACGAGTTGGATGAGAACTTCAAGCCAATCAAGCCTCGCGGTGAGTATTTGGATCCAGAAGCTGCTGCTGCCGGCGCTGCCGCTGTTGCTGCTCAGGGTCAGAAGTGAAATTTGACTAGATTAAGTTAGCTTAAATAAAAAGTAGGTCTGCAACTAATCTTGCAGGCCTACTTTTTTATATAGGTTATTTTTACGCAACGTCTTTCGTTACTTTCGCTACTTAATCCTCGCGAATTAAGCTACAACAGTGTCTTTGTCTGGCTCCGGCGTCTTCGAAGGATCGAATCCCGAAACAATAAACACAATCTGCCTTGCCGTGGCCACGCAATGGTCGCCAATTCGCTCAATAAATCGGCTCAGCAGAACAACGTCAATCAACTGCCTGCGCGTACCATGCCAATTTTCGCCTTCAACCAACGCAAAAATCTTCTCATGCAACTTATCTAGCGCATCGTCGCTCGCAATAATAGTTTCCGCCATTTTTACGTCGCGATTAGAAACCATGCTTGTTAATTGCCCCGAAAGCTTGTGCAGGAAGTCAATCATTTCAACAATAGTTTCGCGCGCCTCTTGCGGAAGTGCAGATTCCGGCCACGTGCGCCTGGTAATTTGCGCAATGTGACTCGTCAAATCACCCATGCGCTCAAAGGTTGCCGCCAAACGCATAGTAGCCACAACTTCGCGCAAGTCAGTTGCCACAGGGTTTTGGCGCGCAAGCAAAGTCAGGCATTGGTCGATTGTGTTCGCTTCCAAAGCGTCCAAATCTGCGTCTTTGTCGATAACGGTTTGCGCAACGTCCAAATCCGCGTTCAAAAGCGCGTTTCCAGCGTCGTTCATAGATTTTGATACAAGTTCGGCCATGCGTTCGAGGTTTGTTGCGACGGCCTTCATTTCTTCGTTGAAAATCACTCGCATGGTGCGTCCTTTCCTTATTTATGCGGCTTTAGCGCCTAACTTGCGTTGGCTAGTTGCAGACGTCTTTATCTGTGATTGTATCTGTAGACTGAATCTGTAGATTGTATCTGTAGACATCCTTACTAATTATAGACGACGTTCGCAACGAAGCGACATTTCCTATACGCGACTGTAACGAAAATAACGTAATTTTGCAGAAAAGCGATACTTTCTTTACAGTGTTGTATAGAAAAAGTCGGAATATAGTCAAAAAGTTACTAAATCTCAAGAAATATGAGAATATAAGAATATGCCTCAAGATTATTCTGCGGTTGTGTTCATAGCATTCGGTGTGCTGGCGCTGTGCGTTGTGATTGCGCTGGTTGTGTTGTCGCTGGATTGGTTTTCGCCGGTTTGGCGCTTTTTGTTGCGCATGTTCGGCAAAATTCGTAGCAAAAATTATGATGCGCAAGATTACGCAAGTGATTACGCAAGTGATTACGCTGGGGATTATGAAGGCAGCCTCGGCAGTGGCCATTCCAATTACGATTCAAACTACGATTCAAATTACGATTCAAACGGCGACGCAATTGACGACGTAAGTGACGACGCCTCCCAAGTTTTGGCCATGCTTAACATGCCAACCGTTGTGATTGATTCTGAAAATGACGTAATTCGCGCAAGTTTTGAAGCTTATTTGCTTGGCATTGTTAGCGACGATTCTTTGTGTGAGCCTCGCGTTGTTAAAGCTGTTAATTCTGTGCGAGCTTCCGGCGGATTTGAGCGTTTTTCATTGGTTACTTCCACTCCCGAGCGTTATGCGTCTGTTGAGGCAGCTCAAGACTCAACTACTGTTTCCCGACCAAATTGGCTTACTGTTACGGTTGGCAGCGTTGGCCGCGGAATTGTTGTGGTGATTATTGAGGACACGAGT
>CAMPNN010000004.1 GCA_946891915.1 uncultured Bifidobacteriaceae bacterium | reverse complement strand
TAGCCGTTCGGCTGATTTGGCATGTGAAGCACACCGTGCTTCACAATTGAGCCAAATCACGCTTTGAAGGAGCTTGAAATCCTGTTGATTTCAAGCTCGGTCAAAGCGCTGCGCGAGCGTGCCTTCGTTCAGTGCGAAAAATCTCAAATCTCTACCACACGAATATCCACACGACTGAATAACGCACAATTAAGATGTAAAAGAAGCTATAACCCCGAGGGCCGCTGAAACGATTCTCACGCTTTGCTATCTGGAGCTTCTTCGGCACGAGGAGCGCCGTTAATATCGCGATGAATGCCCTGCATCTGCGCCTCAATATTTTGCAAACTGCGCGCGCAATCAAGCAAAGTCTGCGAATGCTCAGCCAACTTAGCGTCCGGCAAACCGGCCTTATATCGCAAAGCGTGCTCCAAGCTAGCCCAATAATCCATTGCAATTGTGCGGAATTGCACCTCAACCGGCGTGTAATGCGCGCCCGACGACAAGAACACAGGCACGGCGTAAATCACGTGCAAACTGCGGTATCCATTTGGCTTAGGATTTTTAATATAATCCTTGACTTGCAGCACCTGAATGTCGGTTTGCTTAGAAAGGTACTGCGCTACTGAATATACGTCGTCGCAATAATTGCATATGACGCGAATGCCGGCTACGTCGAAAAGATTGTCGCGTATTGAGCGCGTGGAAATGTCGAGATGGCGGCGCTGCAGCTTTTCAAAAATCGAGTGGACTGATTTAAGGCGGCGCTCCATGTGGTGAATTGGGTCGTGTGAGAAGCGCACTTGAAACTCGCTGTCGAGAATCTCGAGCTTTGTGCTGATTTCGTACATTGCGCCTTCGTACACTTGCATCATGTTTACGAATTCGTCGATTTGATCTTCCGGCAGCATTGGGGAGTTGGATTTGCCGCAGTTTGGGCAATTATGCGGAATGTGCGCGTGCTCGTGCTGCTCGTGCGTATTTGTATTAGTATTATTTTCTGTGCCCTGCTCACTAATTGCTTCGTTGCTATGAAGGCGGGCGTACAATTCTGCTGCGTTTACGCGATTATGACGATCAAGTATCACGTTTTTCTATAATACTCGCGAAACTGCTAAACTGTAAAAGAACATATGGTCTATTTGTGCAAACGTACTAAATTGCGTTACATTTTTTAGCATTCTTTAAGATGCATCAGATAGAATATTGTGAGAACGTTGTCTTGACAGCGTTTTATTTCATGGCTGTTAAGGAGAAATTATGACAAACTTTACTCAAGATTATTACGGGAACGGCACTCCCGAAGTAATCGACACTAATGCCACTTACGCTTTTGAAGAAGCGAAAAGAGTTTCTGTAGGACGCACTTATGGCGAGATGACGCTGGGTCTTATTGTCACTGCTCTCGTAGCAATGATTACGCAAACTGGCAATTTATTCCTGAACTTTATGGTTGCAACTCGCGGCTTTGGCTGGATTTTGCTAATCGGCGCGCAAATTATCATATCTATTTTTATGGGTACGCGCATTATGAAAATGAGCACTACTACTGCGCGCGTTCTGTTTTACGTTTATTCGGCGCTGACTGGTTTTACGATGAGCACTATTTTTATGGCGTTTAGCTTAGGTTCGATTGCGCTCGTATTTGCATTAACTGCAGGATTCTTCCTTTGCTTGACTATGCTTGCGCTTACTACTAAAAAGGATTTGCTTAAGACGGGACCGATTCTTATGGTTGCGCTTGTTGCGTTAGTTATTACGCAAGTTATTTTGATGTTCGTAGCTCCTGGTGCGGGAGTGTTGAAGTTCGTTGCAGCTATTGGAATCCTGATTTTTGCTGGCCTTACTGCTTACGATGCGCAATCAACTCGCGCGCTTCTTGATCAGTACGCAAATCAGCCGGCAATGGTAAAGAAACTTTCTATTTTCTGCGCTTTCCAGCTTTATTTGGACTTTATTAATATGTTCATTTACTTGCTGCAATTGCTTGGAAATAATAGAGACTAGCTTATAGTTAAGTATCTAACTAAATAAGTAACTAAATAAGTAAATAAACAACTAACCCTGCTGGATTCGTTCGGCAGGGTTTTATTATGCGCTCTTCGCTCCAAACCAAAGCCTACAAACTGACAGTTTCGTTACAGTCGCGTATAGGAAATGTCGTTATTCTGCCGAAAAGCGATTAATACTTTACGTAAGTGTATAAAAAATAACGAAATCTTGCTAAATAGCGACAATTACTTTACAGCTGCGTAAAGAAACTAACGAAATCTCGCCAAAAAGCGACAATTACTTTACAGCGATGTAAAGGAAATAACGCTTATATTAGTAAACATTTGCTGGTTATTTTTCCGGCAAATGTTCCACAACAACGCCAAAACAACTACAAACGCCGGAGAAAAAACTCCGGAGAATGTTCCATAAACCAGCCAACGCTCACGCGCACAGCGCGTTCGCTACTGAGCTTGCGTTGAAAGCACACTGTGCTTTCAACTTGAGCAAGCTCACGCTCCGAGTTGCTTTCGCGCGCTACGCTCTAAGCGCGAAAGCAGGTCGTCGCGCAAACGCCGGAGAAAAAACTCCGGAAAATGTTCCACAAAAAGGCTGAGGCAACTACAAACGCCAGGAAATCTCCGAAAAATGTTCCACAACAGGATAAAACAAAAGACCCCACGAGTTTCCTCGCGGGGTCTTTGATTGAGCCTTAGCTAATACCTTTAGTTAGTAGAAAATACTAGGCAAGAATCTTGGTCACACGACCGGAACCAACGGTACGGCCACCTTCACGAACTGCGAAGGTCAAGCCCTCTTCCATTGCGATGGCCTGGATCAACTCAACAGTGAATGTTGCGTGATCGCCTGGCTGAACCATCTCAACGCCGTCTGGCAAGGTGATAACGCCGGTGACGTCGGTGGTGCGGAAGTAGAACTGTGGGCGGTAGTTGGAGAAGAACGGCGAGTGACGGCCACCTTCATCCTTGGTCAAGACGTAAACTTCGCCTTCGAACTTGGTGTGTGGGGTCACAGAACCTGGAGCAGCCACAACCTGGCCACGCTCAACGTCGGTACGGTTGATACCACGGAGAAGAAGACCAGTGTTATCGCCAGCTTCGGCCTCATCCATCTGCTTGTGGAAGGTCTCGATGGAGGTAACGGTGGTGGTCTGAGTTGGACGCAAACCAACAATCTCAACTGGGGTGTTGATTGGGAGCTTACCACGCTCAACACGACCGGTGACCACGGTACCACGACCGGAGATGGTGAACACATCTTCGATTGGCATCAAGAATGGCTTGTCAAGATCGTGAGTTGGGGTTGGGATGTACTCGTCAACAGCCTTCATGAGTTCCTTGACGGTCTCTACCCACTTGTCGTGATCTGGAGCGTCATCGTGCAAAGCACCGTAAGCAGAGGTGCGGATGACTGGGCAGTCGCGATCGAAGCCGTTTTCTTCGAGGAGGTCACGAACCTCTTCTTCAACGAGGTCAATAAGCTCTGGGTCATCAACCATATCGCACTTGTTCAAAGCGACGAGGATCTTCGGGACACCGACCTGCTTTGCGAGCAAAACGTGCTCACGGGTCTGAGCCATAGGACCATCGGTAGCAGCAACCACGAGGATTGCTCCATCCATCTGAGCAGCACCGGTGATCATGTTCTTAACGTAATCAGCGTGGCCTGGAGCGTCCACGTGAGCGTAGTGACGCTCAGCGGTCTGATACTCGATGTGTGCGATGTTGATGGTAATACCGCGTTCCTTCTCTTCTGGAGCGGCATCAATCTGATCGAAGTCATACTGAGGGTTCAGATCAGGATATTCGCTGTGCAGCACCTTAGAAATAGCCGCGGTCAAGGTAGTCTTACCGTGATCGACGTGGCCAATGGTACCAATGTTAACATGCGGCTTAGTACGCTCGTACTTTTCCTTTGCCATGTGTTTGTCCTCCTGGACGTCTCGTAGTTTGCCTCGCACATTTGTGAGAGGTCTTTCGCTACATATTACTGGGTTTCTGGGTTAGGTGCCACTTCGGTGCCAGAACCCAGTCAACGTAGGAAATTCTAGCGTTGACCGGGGACAGAAAACACCGAAGTAGCGTGCGCTTTATTCGCCGCGCTGAGCCTTAATAATCTCGTCCGAAACGGCCTTCGGGACCTCTGCGTAAGAGTCCATCTGCATGGTGAACATTGCGCGGCCCTGAGTCTTGGAACGAAGATCGCCAATGTAGCCGAACATTTCGCTCAGCGGCACCTTGGCGTCGATGACCTTTACGCCGGTTGCATCAGTCATAGACTGAATGCTTCCACGGCGAGAGTTCAAATCGCCCATGACATCGCCCATGTACTCTTCTGGAGTACGGACTTCAACAGCCATAATTGGTTCGAGAATTACCGGATTAGCCTTTGGAGCAGCTTCCTTGAAGCACATGGAACCTGCAATCTTGAAGGCCATTTCCGAAGAATCGACATCGTGAGTCTGACCGTCGGTGACGGTTGCCTTTACGCCCACAACTGGGAAGCCAGCCAACACGCCGGATTCCATAGCTTCCTGCACACCTGCGTCGATGGAAGGAATGAATTCCTTGGTGATGTGGCCACCGGTAACTTCGTTGAAGAACTGGTAGGTTTCGCCAGATTCGGTATCGAGAGGCTCGAAGTTCATCAAAACCTTTGCGAACTGACCAGAACCACCGGTCTGCTTCTTGTGAGTGTATTCCTGGTTCATAACAGCCTTACGAATCGTCTCACGGTAAGCAACCTGTGGCTTACCAACGTTCGCTTCGACCTTGAACTCACGGCGCATACGATCAACGATAATGTCAAGCTGAAGCTCGCCCATACCGGAAATCAAAGTCTGACCGGATTCTTCATCAGTCTTAACCTGGAATGTAGGATCCTCGTCAGAAAGCTTAGCCAAAGCCAAGCTCATCTTTTCCTGATCAGCCTTCGTCTTTGGCTCCACAGCCACCTCGATAACAGGATCTGGGAAGGTCATGGATTCCAAGGAGATTGGGTTCTTTTCGTCGCACAAGGTATCACCAGTGCTGACGTTCTTCAAACCAACGAAGGTGTAGATGTTGCCGGCTTCTGCGGAATCTACAGGATTTTCCTTGTCAGCGTGCATCTGGAAGATCTTGCCAACGCGTTCCTTCTTGGACTTGGTGGAATCGTACACGGAATCGCCTGGCTTAACTTCGCCAGAGTAAACGCGCACGAACACGAGCTTGCCGTAGAACGGATGGGTAGAGATCTTGAAGACCAAAGCTGCGAATGGATCGGTGTTCACTGGCTTGCGGTCAATTTCAACGGATTCGTCGCCTGGCTTGAAGCCCTTAATGGATGGAACATCCTCTGGGCTTGGAAGGAAGTCAACAACAGCATCCAGCATTGGCTGAACGCCCTTATCCTTGAATGCAGAACCGCAGGTTACAGGGAAGGCCTTACGTTCGATTGTGAGCTTACGAATGCCAGCGCGCATTTCTTCTTCAGTAAGTTCGCCGGATTCGAGATACTTCTCAACCAATTCGTCGTCGGCTTCAGCAACCTGATCCATAAGCTCGGCACGATACTCTTCTGCACGCTCCTGCAAATCTGCAGGAATGTCGACGGTGTCATAGTGAGCACCCATATCGTCCTTAACGTCATTCCAGACGTAAGCCTTCATGCGAATCAAGTCAACAACACCAATGAAGTCGTTTTCAGCACCGATTGGGAGCTGAATAACGAGTGGGGTTGCGCCGAGCTTCTCTTTGATGGTCTTGACGGAGTAGTAGAAATCAGCGCCAAGCTTATCCATCTTGTTAATGAAGCAAATACGTGGAACGCTATACTTATCTGCCTGACGCCACACGGTTTCAGACTGAGGCTCCACGCCTTCCTTGCCGTCGAAGACTGCAACAGCACCATCGAGAACACGCAGGGAACGCTCCACCTCAGCGGTGAAGTCCACGTGGCCTGGGGTATCGATGATGTTGATCTGGTAACGGTCATCAACGTCATGAGTCTGACGCTTCCAGAAGCAGGTGGTTGCAGCAGACTGAATAGTAATACCGCGTTCCTGCTCCTGAGCCATGAAGTCCATGGTAGAAGCGCCATCATGGGTTTCACCGATCTTGTAATTCTTACCAGTGTAGTAAAGAATACGCTCGGTAGTAGTAGTCTTACCAGCATCGATGTGCGCCATGATGCCGATATTACGAACCATATTCAGGTCGTTAAGCACATCTTGTGCCATATTCTTATCCTTAGCTCTTTAAGATACCGATTATCTTGTGGATTACCAGCGATAGTGAGCAAAAGCCTTGTTTGCTTCTGCCATCTTGTGGGTATCCTCGCGGCGCTTCACAGAAGCACCCAAGCCATTGGAGGCATCGAGAATTTCGTTGGCCAAACGCTCAGCCATTGTCTTCTCACGACGAACGCGGGAGAAGTCAGTAAGCCAGCGGAGGGAAAGAGTGTTTGCACGAGCAGGCTTAACTTCGACTGGCACCTGGTAGGTTGCGCCACCGACACGGCGGGAACGAACCTCAAGGCTTGGACGAATGTTGTCAAGAGCGCGCTTCAAAACAGAAACTGGCTCCTGCTCGGTCTTTGCCTTCACCTGCTCAAGAGCGGTGTAGACGATGTTTTCTGCGATGGACTTCTTGCCATCGAGAAGAATTTTGTTAATCAACTGAGCCACGACGGTCGAGCCGTAGATTGGATCAGGAAGCAGCTGATGCTTTTTTGCAGGTCCTTTACGTGACATGTTTTACTTCGCCTTCTTTGCTCCATACAGGGAACGACCCTGCTTGCGGTCCTTGACACCCTGTGTATCGAGCGCACCACGCACGATGTGATAACGAACACCTGGGAGATCCTTCACACGGCCACCACGCACGAGCACGATGGAGTGCTCCTGCAAGTTATGACCTTCGCCTGGAATGTAGGCGGTTACTTCAATACCAGAGCTGAGGCGCACACGAGCAACCTTACGAAGCGCGGAATTTGGCTTCTTAGGAGTGGTGGTGTACACACGGGTGCACACGCCACGACGCAGCGGGCTACCCTTCAAGGCCAAAGTCTTTGACTTTTTCGGCTTGGCCTGACGTCCCTTACGGACGAGTTGTTCAATCGTAGGCAACTTAAGTTCTCCGATTCATTGATATCTTCTATTTGGTGAAACCGCCACACTGCAGCACACCTTAACGCATGAATCGGTTAAAGAGTAAAAGCCACAGTCCACCGGCCCGATGGCCCTCGCACCTCCAGCCACGCATTACTGCGCGCTATCTTTGGCACTTGGGATATCCCAACCCGCACACCTATTACATAAGGCACGCCGTTGGCACACACGAATTACTATTATACACCAACGCTTGACAACGCTCACCAACGCCTGACAACGCTCACCAACGCCTGACAACGCAATTTTCGTCTTTACTTAACTTACTTAAGAATTGGCCGCACAGGAGACGACACATCAAGGCGACTTCTGTTGCCAATCTTACTAGGGTCGTCAATAATTTTTGCAACAATCGCCTTTTTTAATTCAAGCTGCGAAGAATCTCCCCACACGATTGTTCGCTTCACATCCCCAAGCTCAGTTTCCACAGAATCCTGCGTTTTTGCAGTAACTTTCGTAACTCGCATTCGCAAAGATTCAGGAAGAGAGCTTACGATTTTTACAGCTTCAAGAACAGCTCGGCTATTTAAGCTTCGCCGCATATCTGTCACTTCAATTACAGGAATGCCTTTAATAGAAACCTGCGCTACTGCGTTTAGCACACGACCTTTAGCATCTACAGCAGTCATTCTGTTGCTGTCTCGCGTTTTTAGCATTGCTGCAGGGCGCTGCGCTCGCACGGTAATTTGTAGGCTATGCGGGAAATTTTTGATTACTTTTGCTTTAGTAACGCCCGGAATATCGTTAAGCTGACAAATTACTTCTTGCGAAGACACTAAAAATAGTGATTTATTGACTTGCGTTGAGGCAATTGAGGCAATTGTTTGCTCGCTTACCCATTCGTTAGATCCGGAAATATCAATATCGTCCGCTTGTAGCCTAAACACTGGCGAAAAAAGCAATAACCAAACCGTTGCAGTTACTGCGGCAACGACGACAAGCGTTGCAATTATTCTTTTCAAAGTAAAACGAATAATTGCGTTTTTCCGCTCCTTAAATCTTTCTCGAAAATTGATGATGTGCGGACGCGTCATCATCCCAAGCGAGCCAGAAGTTTGACTTAACGTTTTTTTAACAAAATCAAGCCCAGGCAGTCGACGAGCGTCAACAAATTTGCCTTGATGGTCCTCACTAATAATGTTAGGAAGCTTGATTTGCTCGGTTTTTTGCGTGATTGAGTGCAGTTTAATACGTTGCGATTTTTTAGTAGACGATGTAAATCGCGGCTTTGAAATATGCGGTTTTACAATACTTGATTTTGTTTCACGCGACTTTGTTTCACGCGATTTTGCCACGCGCGACTTTGTTACGCGCGACTTCACTACACTTGATTTCACTACACTTGATTTCACTACACTCGATTTCGCTTCACTTGATTTTGCGGAATTCAAATTAGCAGAGCCTACAAGATTAATACTCGAAACAGTACGAGGGTACGCGTTATTTGCAGCAGAATCATTTGATTT
The DNA here is from genome assembly GCA_946891915.1 of uncultured Bifidobacteriaceae bacterium. Lineage (GTDB taxonomy): Bacteria > Actinomycetota > Actinomycetes > Actinomycetales > Bifidobacteriaceae > Bifidobacterium. Next base: position 51,600 of record CAMPNN010000004.1, on the reverse strand, counting down.
GCTTTTTATAAAGCGACCCATACCGTTACCTTTCGTAAAAATCAAATATTTATAACAGAATACTATTATTTATAGCAGAATGTTATTTACAGCTTAAGATTATTTTTTAACGATTTTACGTACTTTACTTATCTACTTGATTTCCTACTTTTGCTTACTTTTTGCGGCATTTTGCCACTTTTGCTTATTTTTTTCGGAATTTTTCAAATAAATCTATAAAGCCTCAAGCATAACAGACGTCATTGCAGTAATACTTCCAGCACCAACCGTAAGAAGCACATCTCCAGATTTTGCGCGATTAGCTAGTTTCAACGCAGCCTCGCGCATATTTTCCACCGCTTCCATCGGCACTAGAATTTCCTGAGCTTTAGCAGCTTCAACAATTGTCGACGCATGAATATTCGCAAAATCTTCCTGCTTTTCTCGAGCAGGGAAAATTCCCGTAACAATCACATCGTCCGCCAAAGCCAAAGCCTTCGCAAACTCCTTAGCAAAAGCGCGCGTGCGAGAGAATAAATGCGGCTGGAAAAGCACACGAAGCGAAGCGGAAGGGTAACGTCTTCTTGCAGCGCGCAAAAGCGCCTCAATCTCCGTTGGATGATGCGCATAATCATCCACAACCGTCACACCATTAACACATCCGCGAATATCAAAACGACGCGAAGCACCCCTAAAACTTTTAGCACCACGCGCAGCATCTTCCGGACTCATACCAAGCAAAACCGCAGCAATAATAGCCGCAGAAGCATTCAACGCATTATGCAATCCTGGAATAAGCAAGCTAACTTTTACACTGCAAGAATCCTCTTTTGCAGCGCAAGAATCCTCATTTTTCATAAGATTTTTTGGCAAAACAAGCGTGAATTCTTCCAATCCACTAAAAGCTTGCTCACTTTCATGCTCAACTGCAGCAAACATTGCCAACTTTTGCACGCGCTCGTTTACTGAAAGCTTCCAAGTATCCGCGCTGCCATAAGCCACAGTAGAGCGCAAAGAATCATCCGACATTGCTTCAAGCACTTGGCGAGCACCGGCATCGTTTGCGCATATTACTACGTGTTTAATTGCGTGACTTACGTGCTCAACAAAAGCTTCTCGATATTTTTCGCCAGATCCGTAATGATCTAGGTGATCAGCTTCTGCGTTTGTTACGATTGCTACTTCTGGATGGTATTTTTCAAAGCTTCCGTCCGATTCGTCTGCTTCGGCAACCATAACGCTTCCACTTCCAGCGTGGCCGCCGTCTATTACGCTTCCGTCCGCTGCTTGAATTGATCCGCCTATTGCATAGCTTGCGTCCGCAAGTTCTCCCGTTCCAGCAACGTTTAATATGTGAGCTAGAAGTGAGCTAGTTGTGGTTTTTCCATGCGCTCCAGCAACAGTTACGCCGCGTTTTGAAGAAAGCAGTAGAGCGAGAATATCACTTCTGTGCACAAGTTTTACGCCGCGCTTGTGTGCTTCTACAATTTCGGGATTGCTTGGTTTAATTGCGCTTGAGTATACGAGCACATCCGCGCTGTCAACGTGAGAAGCATTCTGGCCAATTTTTACTTCAATACCCAATTCTTGCAAGCGTTGAGTGTGGTCATTTTCTTCTTTATCGCATCCGCTAACTTTCACGCCTTCTTCGTGAAGCATTTCCGCAAGCACGCTCATACCGGCACCACCTATGCCAATAAAATGAACGCGTCCGAGAGAAGTAACTTTTTGCGAATTGTCAAATGCTGCTTTTACAGGGTTTAAGTCGATATTTTCAACGTCGATATTTTCAACGTCAACATTTTCACAAGATGAATTCATGCTGTTTTTCACGCTTGTCATTATTATCTGCTTTCTTTTGCGATTTCAAGAATACGCTTTGCCATAACGTCTGCGGCGTTGCGAATACCGTATTTCCACGCATTTTCACGCATATTTTGTAAGCGTTTCTCATCTTTTAATAACGCTAAACCTTCGTTACACAACCATTCCTCAGTAAAATCAGCATCGTTCACAATTACAGCTCCCCCAGCTTTCACAACGGGTTCCGCATTAAAACGCTGCTCGCCGTTACCAATAGGAAGCGGCACGTAAACTGCTGGCAAGCCAAGCGCGGAAATTTCGGCAACAGTTCCGGCTCCCGACCTGCAAATAACTAAATCTGCACAAGCAAAAGCCCAGTCAATTCTTTCCAAATATTCTGCAATATGATAATCGCCTTTGCCAGCATTTTCAGGGCTAATATCGTTTATTTGAGATTCTCCCACTTGCTTGGCAACAATATCTCGCACTTCTTTAGATTTTGCGCGACCAGTTAAGTGAATTATTTGCGAGTATTTAAGTAAATCTTTAGAAGCTTTAGCAACAGATAAGTTAATGCTTTTAGCACCTAAAGATCCGCCCGTAACAAGAATAATTGGTTTGCGAGGATCAAGTCCAAGCTTGCACGCTCCTTGAACACAAGCCGAGTCGCAATCTTCTGCGAATTTTTCACACAACTTAGCAATAGCAGGTCTAAGAGGCAAGCCTACTCGCTCAATTTCAGCGCTTTTGCTTGCGTGCAAACCTGTATTTTCATACACTGTTCCAATTTTTGCAGCCCAGCGAGCGCCAAGCTTATTAGCCATTCCAGCTTTTGCATTCTGTTCGTGAATAACAATAGGAATATGCTGAGAGTGAGCTTGTGAATACACTGGTGCCGCAGCATATCCGCCAAAGCCTACAACAATATTCGCTTTTCGCTTATTCAAAATATTTGCAACCTTGCGTTTTTCGCGCAACCAGCGGATTGGAAACTTAAGAGCATCCAAGTTTGGTTTTCGCGGAAATGGAACTTTTTCAATAGTGTCAAGTTCGTATCCTGCTTGAGGAACAAGATTTTTTTCCAATCCGACTGCTGTTCCGATTACGCTAACATGCGCTTCCGGTTCACGATTCTTAATAGCGTCCGCAACTGCGAGCAGCGGATTAACATGTCCTGCAGTTCCCCCACCCGCAAGAACAATGTGCAAATCCTTACTTTTACCATTATCTAGCATTATTACTCACCCTTCCCATACAAAATTACTGCTTCTTTATTGCAATCTGTGGATTTGCCCGCATAAGTCCGTCAGCAACACCAACTGCAACCAAACACATAACAAGCGAAGAACCACCTGCAGACACAAACGGCATAGGAACGCCCATAACTGGCAAAATTTGCACAACTACCAAAATATTTACTAAACCTTGCCCAACAATCCAAGTTGCAATGCACATCAAAGTGATTGAAATAAACTTTGACTCTGCTTGTAACGCAGAAGAAAGCATGCACCATCCGATTATTATGTATAGCAAAATTACGGCCGCTGCAACCAAAAATCCCATTTCTTCGCCAATAATCGCAAAAATAAAATCATTATGCGCATAAGGCAAATAATTCCATTTTTCACGAGAGTTACCAATACCAACGCCTAAAAGTCCGCCGGAAGCCATCGCATATTGTGCATGAATAGTTTGGAAGCAAACGCCTTTAGCAGCTTTAGCATCGCAACCGTACCAAGCTGCAAGAATACGACGCATACGATTTTGGCTTGTAAGCACCAGCAGCGCCACCAATAACCCCACAACAAATATGCTTAATAGCAGCCAGCGCGTAGGGAATCCGCCAAGATAAAACGCTATAAGCGCAATAAGTATAATAATCAAAGCAGTACCGAGATCTTTTCCTGCCACAACCAGCAAAAGCGACAATCCAAGTCCGGAAGCTGCAGGAATATACGCTCGCATTTTAACGCGCTTATACGCTTGCTTCGCTGCAAGAAGCGCTATTGGAAGCCAAATACACAAAGACAGCTTAGTAATTTCTGCAGGCTGCAACGTAATAGGACCTATAGCAATCCAGCCAGCATTACCATTAACCTCATGCCTTAAACCCGGCACAAAAGTTAAGAACTGAGCAACAGCGGCCACAATGTAAATAATCGCAACATATCGACTGTAGTACGAAACTGGAATTCTGGAAGCAAAAATATAACCAATCAGCCCCAAAATGCAGTACATTGTTTGATTTACTCCCTGGCCCCATGGAGCAGCACCATACGTGATCATTGTTACCGACGAGCTAGAAAATACCATAAATAAGCCAAAAATAGACAAAATAACTATTGATATTCTCATGCCGTTCAAGCACCAGAGCGGATTGTTTAAGCTGTGCCAACCAGTGTACTGTTTTAATTCCGAATCCTGACTGCGCTCCTCAATGCTTTTTTTATGCACCAATGAGCGCATCCAATTAACAGGCTTTTTACTGCTAAATACCATGATTATGCACCCATCGTTGAGATTCCTGAGCGAAACGGTTACCGCGATCAGCATACGAAACAAATTGGTCCATAGACGCGCAGGCAGGAGCAAGAAGCACAACATCCCCCGGCTTGGCATAATTGCCAGCAGCTTCCACAGTTTTGCTCATAACAGCCTCACCGCACTTAGAGCCAGCTGTTTCAATAACATTCTGCTCAATAAGCGCGTAAACAGAATCATTAACGCCATCATAAGATTTAGCATAAGAACCGTCAGGAGAAACAATAGTTACCGGCAAATCCGAAGCTTTAGAATGAAGAGCCTCAACAATCGGACGCTGATCTACGCCAATAACAACAACAGCTTTAATAACGTGACGTTGGCGTTCTACTAGATCTTCAAAATGACCGCCCTTTGCCAAACCGCCAGCAATCCAAACTACAGAATTTTCAGAAAAACTTGCCAAAGATGCTGCAGCAGCATGTGCATTAGTAGCTTTAGAATCATCCACAAATCGAATACCGTGTAAAGGATTCCCATCTTCAGACGGCAAAGTTGCAACCGTTTGAATACGATGCCCACCCGGCGCAAATTCACACAATGCACGAACAGCGCACGCAACATTACCAGTCAAACCTAAAGTTAAAGCCAAAGCCGTGAGCGCATCCGCCAACAAATGTGGGTAAACTGTGCCATCCGGTTCGCATAAATGCTTCAAATCACACAATTGCACAATACGTTTCGGCTCGCCTTTAACACCGCCCGCAACACCACTGTTGTCTACAATCCAACCGTCTTTAACACCGATTTCACCAACAGCTGGATCTTCCAAAGTAAAACCAATACGCTTGCATCCATCTGCAACTTTTGCAGCAAACGCCAAAGCCTTAACTCGTGCATCCTGAGCGTTATAAACCAACGCCTTACGCACATTATTAAAAACTTTTGACTTATCTTTAGCGTAAGCTTCCATGCCGCCATGCCAATCCAAATGGTCGGCAGCAATATTAGTAATAGCAGCACAGTCAAGAGCTAAAGAATCAGTAAAATGCAGTTGGAAAGAACTTAATTCAACACACAAAGCATCATGCTCAGCTTCCAAAGCTGCGTGCGAAACAGATTTTCCAATATTCCCAACTGCTGGAGCGTTTAATCCACACGCAGTAAGCATATTGGAAGTCATTTCGGTAGTAGATGTTTTACCATTAGTGCCAGTAATTCCAACCCAGTAAGCTGGCATGTTTGTGCGTTTAGAATTTACGCGCAACCTCCAAGCTAACTCAACTTCGCTCATTACCGGAATATTACGAGAAGCAGCCTCAAGCAAAAATTGAGTACGAGGATTAAATACTGGAGAAGTAACAACAGCATCAATCTTCGACCAGTCAATTGATGCAAAATCATGAATATCCGCTTCAGGCTTATTTTCATCAACTGTTATTGGTTCCACTCCAACAGCACACAAAACCTCGGCAGCACCTCGTCCAGATACACCAAGACCAGCAACTAAAACACGTCGAAATGGAAACGCGTTGTTTGGTGCGCACGATTGTGAAGAAACAGATGCTTCAGAACCCATAAAAGTATTCATATTTAAGCCTTCCGATTTTCTATTAAATAAGCAATCCTGAACGACCTGCCCAATCAGCATAGAACATCATGAGCGCAGATAACACAAACATGAGTTCAATCATCCAGAAACGCACAACAACCTTAGTTTCCGTCCATCCCAACAATTCAAAATGATGATGAATCGGAGCCATTTTGAACACGCGCTTATGCGTAGCCTTAAAGAAACCAACCTGAATAACATCACTTGCGGCTTCCATAACAAACAACCCACCCAAAATTACTGCCAAAAACTCGGTGTGAGTTGCAATCGAAAGCGCAGCAAACAAGCCGCCCAATGCCAAAGATCCAGTATCTCCCATAAATACTTGCGCAGGGTTTGAATTAAACCACAAGAATCCAAAGCAAGCAACTGCAGCACATACTGCAATAATAGTTAAATCAAGAGGATCCGAAACCGCGTATGAGAATCCAAAATGACCACCGCCACGCACATGGTAGCTTTCCCAAAAAGCAATCAACGCGTATCCTGCAAAAGCAATCATGGAAGATCCTGCAGCTAAGCCGTCAAGACCATCAGTCAAATTCACAGCATTCGACCATGCTGCAATGAGGAAATTAACCCAAATAATAAATACTACGATCCCAACGCCTCGCCCAAGAATCGAAAAATCAAAAAATGGACGCTCAATAAAACTCATTCCAGCTTGAGCACTTGGCAAACCAGACTGCGTCGGCAAAAGCAAAGCCAACAAAGCGTAAATGCTTGCGAACACAACCTGACCAATAAATTTAGCATGAACAGAAAGACCAAGATTCTGCTTTTTACGGACTTTAGCAAAGTCGTCAATAAAACCAAGCAAACCCATAGAAAGCATTGCAAAAAGCACCAAAACGGCGGACCAAGAAGGCGCTCGCCCCACAGACAAGTACCTGTACAGCGCAGAAGCAGCCCAGCTAACAACAACCGCAAGATTAATTACAACGCCGCCCATTGTTGGCGTGCCACGTTTTACAAAATGCGATTGCGGCCCATCCTGACGAATGTACTGGCCGTAATGCAAACGATGCACCAAACGAATAAGCAAAGGAGTGCCAGCAATAGTAACTACGAGTGACACAACAATTCCTATAATAAGCGCAATCACCGCTTAACCTCCATTTACTATTCCGCTTACCGTTCCGTCTATTAGTTTACTTTAAGTTTATTTGTTTATTTGTTTATTTTAGTTTACTGTTCAGTTTTATATTGAGTTTACTGTTCAGTTTTATTCGACAATTCTTCCGCACAATCAAGCTAATTATTATGCGTTGGAAGGCTTGCCCAGCGTTCAGCAAGCACGCTTAATCCTGAAGCGTGTGAGCCTTTCAATAACACAACACTACTCGGATGGTCGGCCACAAGCTTCCAAACAATATCATCGGCTTCATCCGCATTATGAGCGCAATACACTGCGCAATCCGCGGTAAGCTTCTTATTATGCCAAGAAGCGCGCGCTCCCTGCTCAATGCACTTAGCCAAGTTGTACAAATCGGCACCATCTTTTGAACCAACTGCTATAACTGCGTCGACGTTTGAATCTGCAGCATACTTTCCAATATTGGTATGCAATTCGTCTTCGTTTTCACCAAGCTCAAGCATGGAACCAAGAACAGCAATTCGGAAAAGATTACATGATTGCGCACTATCGTCGTGCTCATACGCGCATAAACCGTCAATTCCAGCTTTCATTGAATCAGGATTTGCATTAAACGAATCGTCAATAAGCGTAAATTTACTACCATTATTTTCAACCGTGCTAAGCTGCATACGATGCGGGCTAATATGAGAAACTTTACTGAGCAAGTCGGCAATATTTTCTAAAGTTACGCCTAAATATCTAGCAACATTCGCTGCAGCAAGAGCGTTCATTACATTGTGTTCACCTTGTATTGCAAGATGTACTTGTGTTTTGTTAGCGCAATTTCCTAAATTATCAATTTCGTTAAGAGTAAATATTGGTTTTCCAAGAGAATCCAGCTTTATATCGCTTGCAAAAAGCTGATATTCGCCTTTTTTAGCTTCTTCCAATACACCATTTTGCGCATTTTTGCCAAACCAGCGCACACGCTTGCTTTGAACGAGATTAGACATTGCACAAACGCGAAAATCGTCAGCGTTTAACACTGCAATACCATCCGGCACAAGTCCGCGAACAATCTCACTTTTTGCTTGCGCAATTCGCTCAACTGAACCAAACTCACCTAAATGAGCAACTCCGACTTTAAGAACAACTGCAAGATCTGGAGGTGCAATACGAGTTAAGCCAGCAATCTCACCAACGTGATTAGCGCCCATTTCCGCTATTAAAAATCGTGTTTCACTCCCAACTTTAAGAGCGGTAAGCGGCAAACCAATCTCGTTATTAAACGAACCAACTGGAGCAACAGTCTCTCCTAAACTACTCAACAAAACTTTAAGCATATCTTTTGTTGTTGTTTTTCCAACGGAGCCAGTAATTCCAACAATCGTAAACGGCTGCGGAAAATCTTTGCGACGACGCAAATTATGTTTAGCAAGCATTCCTAATGCTTTAACAGAATCTTCCACAACAATTTGCACAAGTGAAGAATCTTCCACAACATGCTCGACTATTGCCGCTACAGCGCCGCCAATTTGTGCTTTACGAACGTAATCGTGACCGTCAACATGCTCTCCCGGGATGGCAATAAAAACGGAACCGTCACGAACTTGACGAGAATCACTGCAAGCAGAAGTAGCTGTAGCGTCTAAACCGTTGAAGCTGCTATTATTGCTGAGCGAATTGTCTCTATTACTGCTCTGCTCGCTCACGTGCACAACGCCTTGAACAGCATCAGCGATTTCGCTCACTTTCATTGGCATCATTTCCGCATGCGACAATTCATCCTTACAACTCACATTCGCATCATTACAAGTCATGTTATCCTCCAAAACAGCTTCTTAGCTTTATACAATTTTTAACAGTTTTAAGGCTTAATCTTTATAAGCCCTAAGTATTAAGTATTAAGTCCTAAGTATTTAGTCCTAAAACTCTTAAACTATTAAATATCAGGCACTTTTATCTCACTCAAACGCACAAACTCACAAATAAATTCTCCGTACACACTATTCCGGCTTTAATTAGCGCAACTCATGAGAAACTCGCAATGCGCTTTTAATAGTTCCACGACGAACGCCGGCAGCCAGCACCATCGCAATCGCCAATGAAAGATGCCGCTTGATGTCCTTTCCGCCTATTTGATCGGCCAATTGCGCTAATTCATCCGATTCAGCTGATCTAAGCACACAATACGAGTGCTCTCTGCTGCAAAAACCGTAGCGTTGACGAAGAGAATAAAAACTCAGATTTTGCGCAGGCAAAGAATCAAATAATGAAGCTGCAGCTGTAACTGACATCGTTTCTGGTTTTGTAGAAGATTCAGCAGTTGCAGAGATTGCGATATCTGCAGGATTGGCAGGATTGGCAGGATTGGCTGGATTTGTAGGATTGGCTGGATTTGTAGGATTGCTACCAAGCTTATTGGTAGATTCTTTTGCAGATTCACTTGCAGATTCAGCTTTATTTGTTCGCACAAATTCCATAGTGCGTTCAGATTCAGGATTATTAGTATCTTCAGTTTTTTCCACGCCAAGAACATCAATATTCACAGACTGCAAAGCGTTTTTAGAAAATGTTTCCGAATTCAACGCCATAACAACAGCCGCAGCACCATCTTCTGCACAAACAGCTAAAGTATGCTGAACATCCGCAATATTCAACGGATACTGCAAAGAAAGTTCACGCTGAAGAGAAGTAGAACCTTGGCTACTAATCACACCTACTGGATTTCCAAGCATGTGCAAAAAGTCAGCCAAACGCAACACATTAGCGTTAATTTCGTCATCATCATCGCCAGCAATAGCAAAAGTCGCTACGCAAGAAGAAGGATCTGCGTTAATATCGCAAGCAAGCTTACCTAAAGCAACAGGATTAGGCGAAGACACTAACAATGGCATTCCTAACGAAGAAGCATCGTTGCGAAATTCAGGAGGAACCAAAGCCGCATACGCACCAGCATCACGCGCTGCCTCAAGTTGGCGACGATCTACACGACCAATTGGCACAAACAAGCACCCAGGCCGCACCTGACGCACATCATGAGCAAGAGAAGTAATAGTAACACCTGCAGCAAAAGAAGGAACTACCTCAAAACCGTAGTTTTTTGCAGCAAAACCTAACGTCACTCTTACTCTTGAATATTCATCAACCGCATTCATCGCTCACCCTACTTCGTATACAACACAATACTAATGCGTAACACTACCAATTTACAGCAACAGGGTTCGTGCGTGGAGTAGAAGCTGGAACATCAAACTTTTGCATAAGGAACTCGCCAATTGTTTTGAACAATGGTCCTGCAGTCATACCACCGTACATACCTTGCGGATCTCGCAAAACAACTGTAATAACAAAACGAGGATTATCTGCCGGAATTGCGCCAGACCAGTCGCTAATCGTAGAACTAAGTCTTCCATCATCACCAGCAACCTCAGCAGTACCACTCTTTGCAGCAACCCTATATCCATCAACGCCAGCAAAACGATGATAATGCTCACCAGAATTTTCCAAAGCATTCATCATATCTGCAGCAACATTTTCATCCAAAACTCTAGTTGCTTCCGGACGAGTTGGCTTCGTCACATGACCGTTTGCGTCAATAACAGACTTAACTAAAGTTTGACGCAACTTAACGCCTTTATTAGCAATAGTTGCCATAGCGTTAGTAAGTTGCAAAGCATTCACAGCATAACCCTGACCAAACAGCACAGTATCCTTCTTACGGCCATCCCAAGCCTGAACGCTAGGCAGTAAGCCGCGAGATTCACCCTGCAAATTCAATCCGGAATACTGTCCAAGACCAAACTTAGCAAGATACTCATAACGCTTATCCAACGGATAATTTTCGCCAGCCATAACCATGCCAACGTTAGAAGATTCTGCAAGAATACCAGCCAAAGTCCAACGCTCAGCACCGTGATTAACGGCATCGTGATAAACCTGGCCGTTCTTATTAATGTCATTAGGCACTACGAATTGATCAGTAAGCTTGTGCGCGCCAGTTTGAAGCATGCCAGACATTGCAAAAGCCTTACCAATAGAACCAGGCTCAAACGTTTGGCTTACAGCGCGAGACAACTTAACCTTCGCATCCATTGTGCCAGCTTTAATCTCGTCAGTATCCTCCAAAGCGAGAATCTCACCAGTGCGAACGTCCTGGACTACCGCAACACCCCACGCTGCATGGTACTGACGCTTGCCATCGAGCAGCACTTTCTTCACATACCAGTCAACATCGCTGTCAATAGTAAGCTTTATATCGCTTCCGTTTACAGCAGGCTTAGTTTTGGTCACAGTTCCAGGGATTTTTTCGTTACCTGCATTATTTCCCTGATAGCTCTGATACCCGTCTACGCCAGTTAAAGTTGAATCGTTAGTAAGCTCAAGACCAGAAATACCAACCTCGCCTTTTCTGTTCTTAAGATTCTTATTGTTGGATTCGTCCGCGCTAGTTACAGCGCCAAGCACAGATCCAAGAATTGGGCCGCTCGAATAAACGCGCTCGCTGCTATTTTCTGCATAAATGCAACCGGAAAGATTAAGTTTATCTATTGCGCGCTTTTGTGCAGGAGTTACATTACGCTTCAAAAGCACGTATCGCCCAACTCCAGCCAATTTGCCGCCAATTTCTACAGCATTCATGTGCAAAATTGGTGCAAGCAAACGAGCAACAGCCACAGCACCAACGCCTTCTACCGGCTTTCCGTTAAGTGAATGGCAATTATTTTCAGTCTGCTTCGTGCATGGAGTCGGCTTAAACGCCTGCGCATTAAGAGGGTCTCCAATAATATTAAATCTTTCAACACTTTGAGCTAAAACAGCACCATTAGCATCCAAAATTCGTCCACGACGCGCAAGAATTGGACGAACTCGACTGCGCTCCTCCTGTGCTGCTTGTGCCGTAGAACGAGCGTCAACAAGCTGAATAAAGCTAAGTCTTAATATTGCGCCAGTGCCAATGATTGCAAAAACCGTGGCGATAATAGCGCATTTGCGAGCAAATACTTGCTTAGGGGCGAAACGTTGTTTTAATAAGTTGCGCATCAATGTTTCTCCTGTTTCGCTTGTTGTTGATTTTGATTTTGTTGATTTTGTTGCTGTTGCTGTTGATTTTGATTTTGTTGTTGATTCTGTTGCTGATTCTGTTTATTTTGTTGATTTTGATTTTTATTGTGATGCTGTCGTTTTGCAGCATAATCACTCAAATCAATTGCAATAGAACCCTGCTGAGGAACCATTCCCATTTGCTGAGCTTTTGCAGGAAGCTCAGCCTCCAAAGTATCTAGCTGCGCCTGCCTAGTTTCCACATCCTGATGCAAACGCGAAATTCGCGACTGCGTAGCCGCTTGTTCAAACGAAAGCTCAGCCATTTGCGTACGAAGCATAAGCGAAGTCGACAACATAAACACCAAAAAAACCACAATAATCAAGAAATTTATAAGAGGCACTTTGCGCGTATTACTCCACGCCATAACCTTGTGGAATCTGTCAAAAACAGTGGAAGAACCATTCTGATTTGCAGAAAGAGCAGCGGAAGATTTAGCACGAACATACTCTTTACGAGCAGACGTATCCTTTGCGCGACCAGCAGGAGCATACGAGGAAGAAGTAGAGCGCAACACGCGATTTTTACCATTAGCCATGTAAACGCCCTCCTTTACTATTCACGAAACCGTAAGCCTCATCTTGCAGCCTTGGCAACCAGCGCTTAGGAACAGGACGGCACAATTCAACAGCCCTCAAACGAACCGATGAAGAACGAGTATTATGCGCAATTTCTTCTTTAGAAGCTTTCATCGCACCGCGAGTAAGCGGCTTAAAGAAAGGCTGAGCATCATCTGGAATAACAGGCATATTTGCAGGAACATCAACGGTTAAGCCCTGATTCATAAAACGCTTAACCGTAGTATCTTCCAAAGAATGATAAGATTCCACAACCAAGCGACCATGCTCGCGAAGATTCAAAACAATTTTTGGAAGAGTGCGACTAAGCTTATCCAACTCACCATTAACTTCAATTCTCAAAGCTTGGAACACTCGTTTCGCAGGATTACCTGTTGCGCGATGAGCCTTCGGAATAACAGAATCAACTAAACTCACCAACTGGCCGGAAGTGGCAATAGGCTGAGTATCACGAATTTCAACAATACGACGAGCAATAGGAGCAGAAAAACGCTCCTCGCCATATTCTCGGAAAATCTTAGTTAATTCATGAACGTCATAAGTAGCTAAAATCGTTGCAGCAGTAACAGATTGCGTAGTATCCATGCGCATATCTAAAGCAGTGTCGTGCGAATAGGAAAAACCGCGATCCGCTTCATCAATCTGCAAACTAGAAAGTCCCAAATCCATAAAAGCAGCGTCAATGCTGTCAATATTGTGCTCACGCAATACTTCATCAATCTCGTCGAAAGCTGCGTGAGCTGGAATAAAACGATTATCAAGTCCTTCATTGCGCATGCGCTCTGTAGCTAAAGCAAGCGCTTCAGTGTCGCGATCAATGCCAACAAGCGTCGCGTAAGGCGCGGCTTTAAGAAAAGCAGTTGCGTGACCAGCAAGACCAAGAGTGCAATCTACTACTATTGCACCCTTATGCTGCAAAGCAGGGGCTACCAAATCAACGCAATCTTGCAATAAAACCGGGGCGTGAATAGCTGTAATATCTGTCATCACATCACCGCCGGCAGCACATCATCGGCAATATCAGCATATCCTTGCTCGCGATCAGAAAGGTACGCTTCCCAAGCGGACTTATTCCAAATTTCCGCGCGGGTACCAACGCCAATAACAACTATCTCATTACCCAAACCGGCATAATCCCTCAGCATTTGCGGCACAACAATGCGGCCCTGCTTATCCGGCTGCTCGTCAACAGCACCCGAAAGAAAGACTCGCAAATAATCGCGAGCGGACTTATTGCCCATTGACGTGTGCTGAATCTGAGTGGCCATGCGCTGGAACTCAGCCATAGGAAGCACGTAAACGCAACGCTCCTGGCCTCTAGCCATAACAAAACCATCGCCCAGCTGAGCGCGGAATTTTGCAGGAAGCGCCACGCGACCTTTGTCGTCAATTTTTGGCGTATACGTGCCGAGCAAAATAGGCGTAAGTATTTGAGATGGTTGGGATGGTTGGGATGGTTGGTATGAAAACGGTGCAACTGGCATAGTTGCAGCTTGAGCAGCAGAATTAGCGCCGTATGGAGTGGAGGTGAAGGGCGGCGCCTGCATTTGCTGCTGCACTACTGGCATAGCAGTTTGAGGCATCCCAGAATAATTCTTATTTGACTGAATAGGCGGCACAGGCTGATAGTACGGCTGTTGCATAAGTTGCGAAACCGGCATTTGCAGTGGCATCTGCGTTTGCTGGAAATTCGATTCTGCAGTCGGCTGAGCCTGATTTGAAGGATGCATAGAGGAAGAATCGGCTTTATTATGCGGTTGCTTATTGGTAGCACGACGCGCCATATTCCACCTCCTTAACTCAACATGCACTATGCCATTTGCACGTTCGTCACCATTTTACCCCATCACTCCCCAAAAATCCCCACTTTTTTACAAAAAATTCTATTTTTTTCCAAAAAACACCACCGGAGATAAAAATGATACACTCGCGCCGAAACCGTACTGCGCCAATGTCTCAAACCAAGCGAAATGAGACACCCACGCATAACGCCAACTGCATGAGGGTCTTAAAACAGCAAACAAAAGGCCCTAACGCAGAACGGTTTCTGCGCGAAGGTCGCACTACAGCAATCTTCCAGCCACAGAAGCTTTGCACTAGTGCTTTGCACGACAGTTTCTTTACGTTCGTGTATAGAAATTGTCGAAATCTGACGAAATATTGACATTTGTTTTACAGTCACGTAAAGAAAAAATCGAAATTAAGCCGAAAAGTGATTATTCCTTTACAGCGTTGTAAAGAAAATAACGAAATCTCGCCGAAAAGTGATTATTCCTTTACAGCCACGTAAAGAAACCGTCGAAACAATCTCCCGCAAATGTTCCAAAAAACAGCTGATGTAACTACAAACGCCGGGAATTTTCCCGCAAATGTGGTCAAATAAGACCAAAACGAAAACAAAAGCCGGAGAAAAAACTCCGGCAAATGTTTCACATCAGCGTCAAAAGCGCGAAAGCAGGTCGTCGCAAAAACGCTACTTATTATCTTCGTGCTTGCGGCGATACTTACCAGCCAATCCAGCTAAACCAACAGACGCTAACAAGCCAGCAAGTATTGCAGATTGCGCAACATTACTACCAGTTTTAGCGAGCTCAGGCGCAGCAGCAGCATTCTCATTCTCTGCAGGACCATCAGCCTTAGTATTAGGAACAGATTTTGGTTCTGGAGCTTTATGCTTTGGCGTAGTATACGACGCATTATTTGGCACAAACGCATAAGACTCCGGAGCTTCAGGTTCTGGTTCCGGCTGCGGCTGCGGTTCAGGCTGTGGCTCAGGCTCAGGCTCTGGAGTTGGCTCCGGAGTTGGCGTTGGAACCGGCGATGGCGATGGAGTTGGAGTTGGCTTGTTCTCAGGAAGCACTTCAATATCAACCGTCACCCTAGCTTCGCGACCATACTTATCCACACTCGTGAAAGTAAGTTCAACAACCTTCTTACCATCAACAATCTTAGGCGTACCAGAAATTGTGCAAGTAGTGCCTTCGCAAGAATGAGAAATTCCAAGCTGTTTCAAACTATCACTAGACAACGCATTAACAGTAAACGGCTTATTATCCACCGAAACAGTTGCGTTAGCATTCGGCGTTCCGTCATCATTAAGAACTCCCCTAGTTAAGTTTGCAAGCGTAAACGTTGCAGGAACACCCTCAACCGCCTTGCCGCTAAACTTAAACTCCACAGGAGCCATCTTCTCGAAGTTGGCAACAATAATCGTATCAGTTTCTACATTTGGCAGAACCATACGAGCATCATCACAACCAGCCTCAACAAGCAAATTATTCAAAGCAGCAATACTTGACTTCTTAGAGCTACGTATGATGTTTGTAACAAACGACTTACCAGAAGCTTCCGCAATTTGTGCAATCTTCTCACGAGAAGCAATATACTGCAGCACATTCTTACTCGGCACAGTCTTAAGAAGCAGATTCTTCAAAGCGGCAAGCGTAGACTTCTTAGATCCGCGTATTATATGCGCTAAGTAATTCTTTCCACACAGCTCTGCAATCTCAGCTAAGACTTCACGCTGTCCAGCAGTAGCCTTTCCATGACTATCCTCTGGCTCAATAACAAGACTGTTAGAAACAGTGTTCCAATCCTTAAACACATATCCAGCATTTGCACGCACGTCTGGAATATAATTATTTATTTCAGACATTCTACCTTTACGCACCCAGTATGTGTGCATTGGCGACTGCATAGTTCCACCACCGCCAGCTACATACGTTACCCTGGTGTAATTCTCTAAAATAAACTTTCCTGCTTGACTGTCAACTGAAGGCAAATCTCGCTCTGAGATTACATTAGGAAGCACTTGAATAGGTACATCTTCATAAATTACTTTCGTTTCACCAGTCGCATCTGATTCTTTTTCAATCCTCACTCTAACAGTAGTAATGCCAGGCTTCGCAATTTTTACAGCCTCATTACCAGAAGAGTAAACTACACCAGCACCGTGCATGCCCGCAATCACTAGGTGCTTAGGATCGACATCAGACACAAGCTCTTTAGGAGCAGGAACTTCATCTCCAACACTTCTAACAAACTGAGATACATTCACAGGCATATCAGCAATCTGATTTGCCACAAACACACGAATCTGTTTATTAGCATATTTGTCAGATTCCAAAACAGGACTGTTGCCTGCATCATAAACTTCCCACTTGCTAAAGCCTTTAAGTTGACTGCCCAGTTTCTTATCTGTTTCAACAACAGAATCTTTGAAGTTTCCGGCGTCTGACTTGAAATAGAAAACTTGTGGCTTGTATGAGCCATCATTCCACTTTCTTCCGAAAGCAGGCATAAACACATAAGGCACATAGTTAGCTGGGATTTTATTCTTATTACTTGCCTGAATAACGTTTTGTATCCTTTCGTACACTGCTTGAAGCGTAACTTCAGGAGATTTAAACGACAACTTTGCAACTTCTTCAGGAGTGTAAATCTTTGAGCTTTCTACACTTGGAGCTACCGTCGTAGGAGTTTCAGAAGTACTTGCAAGCAGAGTCATAGTAGGCACAACTCTATTTTCTGCAACACGTAACGCATTTACAGTATTACTTCCATTAACAGTTCCTTCTATTACCTTCCAGCCTTTGAACACGTAGTGGTAGCCATTGTCGTCATAATCATTGCCAACAGCTTGAGGAGCAGTAACGCCGTTAGAATCCTTTACAACGTAGAATACGTTGTTACCAGTAATGCTTCCCGGTTCAACATGAGCAGTACCAACAGTTTCCTTTGGGGCATCTTCAAAAGTAACTTTTGCATATGGTGAATTTGTATCATTAGTATTAGTAATCTTTTGAACTACATCATTAGGCTTAGTTGTGCCTTGTCCACCACCTTGAGTTCCACCACTTAGCAAATTATCATTCTGCGGCACAAGCTTTGGCAATACTTGCAGAACGCCAACAACATCGTAAGGCTGAGGATCTCTTACATCTTTATACTTTATAGTCACCTTTAATGGCACAGTATAAGTTGCAGCATTATTAATATTCGGAGCCTTAGAAGCATACTCAACTTTTATGTCTGAAATATTAGGATCTTTCTTAAGCTCACTAGTATAGTTTTCAATATACTCTTCTAATTTTGGCAGAGACTTATCTACACCTTGCACAGCAAGAAGAGCATGATCCAAACCTTTAGGCTTAGCAAGCGGCGTTTGATTTGCCACGAACTCTTGGAATGCATGGCCGCCCATAATCCAATTCTTAACTTCTTCAGAATATTCGACTTTATCCTTCACATTATTTTTATCTATTGGATTCATGTTACTTTGCGACCAGCCAGTAGCACCCGTCAACATTCCGCTAAGAATACTAAGAATAGACTTCTCAGAGCCGTCGTAGTTAATCTTTATATCGTTTACGTTCGAATTTTTCTTAACGTAGAAAACTTTAGGACCGCTCGTACCATCGCTCCACAATCTACCTGGAGCAGGCTTAAAGATTGCAACTACAGAATCCTTAGGAATTTCGCCACTATCTGACTTTCCAGAAACGTAATCAATCTTCTTATAAACAGCCTGATACGTAGTTGAGTTGTTCAAAGTCATTTCTGCATAAGGCTTGTCTGTTGCAAGATCAAAGACCATGCCATCAGTAAAGTTCACAAGACTACCGTCTGTGCTCTTCCAACCCTTAAACACGTAATTGTACTTTTGATCATTATGATCTTTACCAAAAGCCTTAGGAAGCGCTATCTTAACCTTTTTGCCCTTGTACACGTACACTGTTAGAGCTTGCTTAGCATTTAAGCCAGTTCCGTCACCATCTTTAACAGTATCTTCCTTGCCAACAATTTCACCCTGATCATCAAAAGTAGTAAATTTAAGCGGCACGTATGAAGAAGCTTGCGTTTTTGCATAATCGCTATTCTTAAACTTTTCCCACTCATTTCCGTACACAATATTCGGCAGTACGCGGTAGAAAACATCCGTCGTCTTCGTTTGATTGCCCATCTTCACTTGCACTTTAATCTTATGCAAGCCTGGAGTGCTATCAAACTTTTCGCCATCAGCATACGAGAATTCAGAACCATCTGGGAACTCGTTAGAATTCTGCACAAGATCACTAATCAGCCTATTCCTAGTAACATCAGTTAAGCTCGTTGTTCCAGGAGCAACAATTATTTCTTGTGCAGACTTAGGAGCTATTAGCCTAAAGTTTGCAGTATAAACAACCTTCGGGTTTGATTGCGATTCAGAAAGAATTGGCAAACGGTCAACACCTACAGTTTCTTGAGTATTACCGTCAGCCTTAGTTATATAAACTTTAGAAGTCCAGCCAGCAAACTCGTAGCCCTTCTTAGCTATTGGATCTTGAGGCAAAGGCATTTGGTAAGCCTTCGTGCCACCAATAACGTCGTAGACTAAACCATCCTTTCCAGCAGTGTGACCATTGTAGTCAGCAATACTTCCCATGTTCTGCTCGCCGTCAGCAACTTTGAACACGTAGCGCGTATAGCTAGTTGGAGTAGACTGCTTATCGTCATCGCGCTTAAGCACGCGAACATCGTTATAAGTAAACGTGTAAACAGGAATCTCACTCTGCTTGCCGTCATCACCAGTTTTATACAAAACATTCTGCTGCAATTCGCTAGGCTTAAAGCCAGCAATTGGCGTGTAGAATGCTACGTCGTACTTTTGGTTTACAGAACTTACAGTTTTATCTGGAAGTAAGGTTTTGCCATTTTGATCTATATACTTAATTGTGTACTTGCGCGTGTTATACGCCTGATACACAAATGTTGCAGTATTTTTATCACTATTTTTCGATATTTCAAAGCTTTGATAGTTTTGATCCGGGAAGTGCTGCGCATCACGATACGAAGCTTCCGCACTATAGCGCAAATGCTCACGCAATCCGTTGGCTTTCTGCGTTACAGAACGCTCAACCATAGCCTGCTTTTCAGTATCATTAGCATTCTTATACTGATCAATCGTGTATCCAGGCTTTAAGAATACGTGATTAACAGTGGCGCTATATCTAGTATCCTTAATCCACACGGCTTTAAGCGTAATGTCTTCAACAATACCGTTGCCAAAAGCATAAGGACCAGGAGTTACACTCGACTTGCCCTTTTTAACAATCTGCCATCCGTAGAAGTCGTAGCCGTTTCGAGTAGGAACGTTAATACTAGATTCGCTCAGCTTAGCTTTGTGATTAAACTGACTAGTTTCTTGTATATTTTGGCCGTTTGTGCCAGTCATATTGTAATCAATTGTTACAGTATGCTTTGCTTCACCCTTTCGCCAAACAGAATACAACTTAATGCCATTTACTGGCATTGTGGTATCAGAACCTTTTATAAGATTCGTTCCAGCAGCATCTCTAGCCCAACCTACAAAAATGTAATCGTTTGGCACAGTCGAAGGGCGGCTAATCGTATATTGCTTACCACCTAAAGTAAACGTATAAGTATTTGGGAACAAAACATCTGTTCCTTCAGAAGACTTAACGTCGCCGTCATAATTTCTATTCGAAAGATTCGTTTCATACGCTAAATTCTCACTTGCAATAGGATTTAGATCTCCAGGATTATAGAATTCAACGTTGTATTTATTTCGAGCATACGTAAGATTCAAGAAGTAGTTGGTAGCTTGCTTATACTTCTTATTAACATCATAAGGCATATAGTCTCGATAATAAATATGGACTTTATTCTTAAAGTCCTCAAGACTAATATTCTCATTCGGATGGATTGTCTTATAATTGTTCCACTCTTCTTTAATTTTATCTTCGAAACCTTTTTCTGAGTATTGAGTAAGGTGCATGTGCTTACCAATAGGTTTAAAATCATCTTTTACAGCAGTAAAACCTGCAATCATAGGAGGATTATATTCGTCATAACCTCTAATATCATCTTTGTAATAAGATAAATCAGATAGTTCTGCTACATGTTTATTGGCATCTTTAGAATTAGCAGAATCTACTGTTTCAAGATGAATAGCCACCTGTATAGGAGCAGATGCCGCCTGACCTTCGTAGTCAGTATCCTCCGGCCACTCTTCAGCAGAAGTTTGCTGATGATACAATACACGTTGATTATCTGCGAGAGTAGGATTACTAGGGTCGCCACCAATTTCAGAATTACCACTAAGCTCAGATTCTACCTTAAATGCTTTGTTTACAGTAAATTCTGAAGATGCAAACTCTTTTCTTGTAAAACGATATGGAGGAGTATCTCGATAATCCTGATCATCCTTAAATATAGCATTCCTATTCGGAGCTATAATCCACCCAAAAGAACCAAACCTCTTTTTACTAAATTTTAACTCACTAACAGCAGGCATAATACCCGCAAGACTTTGACCATAACGAACTTTTGCACGGTATGCCTCGTGAATAATTTCATTGCCTTCGTCGTCTTTATCCTTGCCATTAAACTCTTCAGCGCAATCAGATTTATTGCCTGGATAGCAATACATAACCTTTTTGCCGGTTTTTTTATCTATTCGATACACGCCAAGATTAGAAAATTCTTCTTTTTCACCACGAGTATCTCCATGTCTTTCATAAATCTTATTAGTTTCCTTAGGAGCTGCAAAAATAATCTCATACATTGAGCGGTCGTACACCAAGTTCAACGTATTATTTAAATCATTCGGATCTACTTTAGTAGATTTGTTCAAGCTTTGGCTAAGCTTTCTGTTTACATGGAAGTAGCGTGTAAACAAGTCTTTGCCAGCATTTTGTGGATCATAAGGATTGTTCACATTGTAACCGCTTAAGCTTGTTACAGGATCATCACTCATCCAGTTGAATTTTTTAATAATGCCATCGTTGCCACTGCCGCCATTTGCACCTTGCAATTCTGCAGCAGTTAAGCCAAGGTATGGATTTTCAACAGCATTGTTTGCGCTTGAGCTGCTGGCATTAGCGTCAGCAATCTCACCAGAATCTTTCATTTTATTTAGCGCAACATCACTTCCAGTCTTAACATTATTGCGCACAACTGTAGTGACGAAGTCGTAGTTTTTAAGCGATTCTGGATGCGCCTCGTCTACCAAATCTGCTTTTTGCACCCACACATTCACGCGATAGCTGGTAGTTTCATTCGCCTTCCAACGAGCCTTAAAATGCACGTCACCATTAGGCATTGGGAAGCTGGCTTGATCCGCAAGCGTATGAGCGCCGCCGCCAGTTACATCATCAATGTTTGGCTGTTTTTCTGCAGGGTTTCCTTGTGCATCAACCACTTGCCAACCATCAAATGTGTAACCTCTTTTTGTAGGGTTATTAACTTTTGGAATTTTAATTCCGTAATACACGCGCTGAGCTGTAATATCCGTGCCGCCATCAGTATCGTAAGTTACTTCATAAGTTTTGCGGTAGTAGCGCAAGTTTAGAACAAGCTTATTGTCTTTATCGTCCGCCTTGTCGGAAAGCGGCGAGCTTACAAGGTTATGTTCCGGCTCGTAGCCTGGAATATCAAGCGCTTGAGGATAAACGTTGTAACCTACAGTGCCCGTATGCTCAGTTACGTGAATCTTCTTGCTTACAACATTTCCACTATCGTCAGTTTCTTTAATAGTAATTACCTTGCCAACTTTGTCATAATCTGTATCAAAGTTTTCAGGATTATCTTTGCTTTGCAACAAGTGACGCACGTAATATTTGGCAATATGCGGAGTGTAATCAATAACGATTTCACCAACACTCATACCAGTTTTATCGTCTTTTTTAGTGCAATAGTCTTTTATAAGCTGCTTGTTTAGTTGCAAATAACGCTGAGCATCCTGGCCACTTATGCCTTCATCTTCAACATAATTGCCATGTGAATCCTTTACATAATACTTATAGTTTTTTGCGTTACTTGTTTCTGGGTAATATCCCGAGGCTTTAGGAACAGGGATGTACTCATACTTGTTATCTTTTCCAAGATCATCAAGCATTTTTTGGTCAATCGTAAGCTCATACGGCTGAACAAGTTGCTTATTTGGAGCGCCACCAAGTGTGTAAAGAATCTTCAAATTATAAGTATTATTTGGCTTCTCGTCAGTCTGAACCTGCTTGTTAGCTTCTCCTACATTTTGAGCTGTTGTATTACTATTATTCGGCGTAATAACTTGGCTATTATTATTCGAGCTTGAGCTAGAGTCGCCTGCATTTTCTTCACTTCTTACTTCACTATTAGAAGCACCTTCTTTAGATTTAGCAGTATTTTCCTTAGAAGTAGAAACTTGAGTTTCAGAAGTTGGAATAGTAGAAGCATTTTCTTTAGAAGAAGACGGCGATTTAGTCTCAACAGGAGTTGTAGCATAAGAAGATTTGGATACAACTGCAGAATTTACATCAGTTTCGGCTTTAGTTTCGGCTTTAGTTGTACCTTTATCTTTGTCGGTAGTTGCAGCAGTAGTTGAAGTTGCAGCGGAAGCAGCAGTTGCAGTCGTAGTTGTGTCACTAGTTGCAGCGGCAGTTGTAGTTGCATTATGAACGCTATCTGTTGGAGTACCAGTCTTTGGCTTTGCAGGCTCTTGAGCGTTTACAGATTCCTGAGCGTTGTTTTTAGAATTCTGTTTTACTTCAGACTGTGTTTTTGCATCCGGCTGCTGTTTTACGTCCGATTGTGGTTTTGCATCTGTGCTATGCGCAGAACTAGTATTCGATTCCTTAGTTGAATCGTTATTCAGCTCGTTATTCGAAGCAGTTTCTGTATTATTCTTAGCCTCAGCTTTTGGCTCAGACTTTTCTACAGCATGCTGTTTTGCATCTTCATGAGACTTTATTTCAGGCTGCGACGTTGTTTCTGACTTTAAATCTGACTTTGCGTCTTTTTTAACTTCTTGCTTTGTATCTTGCTTAGCTTCCTGTTTAGCTTCTTGCTTCTTTGCTACCGGACTAACATATGTCTTAGATGCCAACTTTTCTGCAGACGTATCTGCATGCTTTTCCGCAAGTTTTTCGCCGGTAACTTCAGCAGACTTTTTTGTAGGATTTTCCGCAGGCTTCTCAATAGGATTTTCCGCAGGCTTCTCAGCAGCATTTTCTGCAGGCTTATCTGTAAACTTTTCCGCAGAATTATCCGCAGAATTATCCGCAGAATTCTCGACTACATTATTTTCAGTATTATCAATTGAATATCCAGAAATATTACTGTAAGCATAATTATTAATTATGCTATTTTCAGCATTGTCATCAGCCTTATTGTCATCAGTATTTACAACAATATTGCCATCAGTATTTTCAGAATTATCGTCAACATCATTCTCGGAATCATTATTAACGTCATTGGTAACAGTTCCTACGGAATGCGCAATTACCTTCTTGGCTTCCTTAACAAGTTTGCTTGCAGTACGCTTGCTGGAATCACTTGCAACTGGAGATAAAACTTCAAAATGATTTTTCTTATGTACATTATGAGCTTCGCGAATTACCTCTTCATCGCTTAAATTCTGCTTATAAAGAGAAACTTGCGCCGCAGCTGATGAAGGAAGAATCATCGCTAATGTAGAAGCAAGTGCAACAGAAGCAACACTTACCTTCTTGCGATTCACTTTTTTATGAACGGTATTCTTGCGAGTATCTTTATTTTGCAAATCACTACTATCAGCATGCATATCATTATTCTGACGCTTAGCGTTCATAATCTTCCCTATCCCCAAATCACTTTTTATTATTTTAGATAATCGATGATAATCGAAATAACAGATTCGCTAGTTCAGTAGATATTAAAATAGGCAACAAAAATGCACAACATCGGTATTTTTATTGCACTACATCATATCCTCCAGAGAATTATACACATACCCCCCCCCGTTTACTAACGGAACTTACAAAAGACCATAACAACTACAAAAGCCGGAGAAAATTCCTCGGCAAATGTTTCACATCAGCGTCAAAACAACTACAAAAGCCGGGAATTTTCCCGCAAATGTTCCACAAAACAGCTGATGTAACTACAAACGCCGGATATTCTCCGGCAAATTTTCCATAACAACGCCAGAACGCTCGCGCGATTAACGCGCTCGCTACTGAGCTTGCACGGAAAGTCCACTGGACTTTCCGTCTGAGCAAGCTCACGCTCCGAATTGCTTTCGCGCGCTACGCTCTGAGCGCGAAAGCAGGTCGTCGCGCAAATGTTCCTGAAGCTTTGCAGTCGTGCTTTGCACGACAGTTTCTTTACGTTCGTGTATAGAAATTGTCGAAATCTGACGAAATATTGACATTTGTTTTACAGTCACGTAAAGAAAAAATCGAAATTAAGCCGAAAAGTGATTATTCCTTTACAGCGCTGTAAAGAAAATAACGAAATCTCGCCAAAAAACGATTTTTCCTTTACCGCTACGTAAAGAAACCGTCGAAACAATCTCCGGCAAATGTTCCATATCAGCGTCAAAACAACTACAAAACCCGGAGAAAAAACTCCCGCAAATGTTCCTGAAGCTTTGCAGTAATGCTTCTGCGAACAGTGATTACTTTTTGCTTAGTGAACTTTAACAGTATTGCTCTGCAGACGCTGAGTACTTTCTGATTAGCGAACACTAGCGTCCGTGCTGCTGCACACACCACACCAGAAACTCCTACCACACCACAAAACACTAGCGGTTTTACTAGTAGTGTGAAATAGGAATTGCCTGTCGAGCAATATAAAAGCGGAGCGATAGTAATATCTTTTTGATAAATAACTATTTCCGCAGAAAAAGTAAGTAAAAAACTAAACTTAACTACCTATCCACTAGACCAAATGAGGTATAGGAGCGTAGCGCTGCAAGACAAGCAATTCCTATCTCACACAGCCACACAGAAAGCACGCCAGCTAAACACCAGCCAAAACAGTTACAAGCGCGGCAAATACTTCTCCAGCTCAAAAGGCGTCACTTGGCGACGGTACTCTTCCCACTCCTGGTGCTTATTGCGCAAGAAATACTCAAAAGCATGCTCGCCTAATACGCTTGCCACAAAGTCCGAGCGCTCCATAATCTTTAGCGCCTCGTCCAAGGATTCCGGCAACGGCTGAATTCCCATAGCCTGACGCTCAGCATCAGTAAGCTCCCACACGTCGTCGCTAGTCGGATCGCACAAAGTCATCTGCTTTTCAATGCCATCCAAGCCTGCAGCCAAAAGCACAGAGTAAGCAAGATACGGATTCGCCACAGGATCCAAAGCGCGGAATTCCATCCTGCAAGAATTGCCCTTTCCAGGCTTGTATTGCGGCACGCGAAGAAGCGCAGAACGGTTGCTATGACCCCAGCACACGTAACTAGGAGCTTCCGCACCACCCCACAAGCGCTTGTAAGAATTCACATACTGATCAGTTACAGCGCAAATTTCCGAAGCGTGATGCAAAATTCCGGCAGCAAACTGACGCGCAATAAGCGACATATTAAACTCTTGACCAGCCTCATAGAAAGCGTTCGTATCTCCTTCAAACAAGCTCAAATGCGTGTGCATTCCAGATCCCGGCTGATCGGTTAGCGGCTTTGGCATAAAGCTTGCGTATATTCCGCGCTCAAGCGAAATTTCCTTAACTACAGTGCGGAAAGTCATAATATTATCCGCGGTAGTAAGCGCATCCGCGTAACGCAAGTCGATTTCGTTTTGGCCAGGTCCGCCCTCGTGATGCGAGTATTCAACAGAAATACCCATCTGCTCCAGCATGCTTACAGCATTGCGACGGAAGTCCATTGCTGAACTTCTAGGAACGTGGTCAAAGTAGCCGCCCTCGTCAATCGGCACAGGCGCTTTAGACCAATCATCTTGAGCTTCGAACAAATAAAACTCAATTTCCGGATGCACGTAGAAAGTAAAGCCCTTCTCCTTCGCTTTTGCGAGCGCAGTTTTAAGCACGTGACGAGGGTCTCCTAGCGAAGGCTCTCCGTCGGGAGTTAGAACATCGCAGAACATTCGCGCTGTGCCTTCCGGCCCTCCATGCCATGGGAGAATTTGGAAAGTTGACGGATCCGGCTTCACAATCATGTCGTCTTCCAGCACACGCGTCATGCCTTCAATTGCCGAGCCGTCGAATCCAATTCCTTCTTCAAACGCTGCCTCTAATTCCGCAGGGGCAATAGCAACAGATTTCAACGTGCCGAGCACGTCAGTGAACCAGAGTCGAATAAAACGCACGTCGCGTTCTTCAACAGTACGTAAGGCAAACTCTTGTTGTCTATCCATAATTAGCCCCTTGGGTAGCATTTTTACGCAATTAAATGCAATTCTAATTTATTATTGCGCATTATGCTGCACTAATTACAGCTATACGCAATGAATTTACGTAATTGTAATGAAATTACGCAATACTTATTTTTTTCGCAGTATTTTTCGCTATATTTATTCGCTATATTTATTTGCGATATTTATTTGCGATATTTATTTGCGATATTTATTTGCGATATTTATTTGCGATATTTTCCGCTATATTCACCGTTTGCCGTATTTGTTAAATATTTTCATCGCTTGCATATTGCTCAAATCGTCGCTATCGAACATTTCTAAGCCCTGTTTTTTAACGCTATCAACACTTTCAACGCAAATAGCAAGATCTTCTACCGTTCTTGACCATAGCGATAATGCCAATGGCGCCACTATTTCTTGCGGTTTTTCGTTGTATTGATACACATTCGCACTTAATTTATCCGCACGATTTGTAATAAGCATTACATCCATTCCACGGAAGAAGTCCACGAATTTTTGCACATTTTCTTCCGGACCGTTGCCATCCAAATTCTTCAATATTGCAATAGAACCCTTGTCTTCAGCAAAGCACATTGCACTAACATCCGCCATTTTGCAAAAAGCAGCAAGCAATTTCGCCGGCTCAACATATGTGATTATCATTGCAACTTTTGCTTTATTGCCAAGAATGCCTTGCAAATCTTCTTCAAAATTTGCTTCTTCAATTCCGCGCATTGCTTCTTCAATAGAATTATTTTCTTGATTTTTGCTATTGGAATCGTCTAGTAAATCTTCGTTATTTGAGTTGTTTTGATTTTCGTTTTCTTGGAATTCTTTTTCAAAGCCTGCAAGCGCGTTATCTAATTCAGCATCCGTAAAAGATGCGCGCACTGAATCGTCATCGTTAGCTTCGTTATTTTTGCGCTCGTTATTATTGCGCTCGTCGCCATTATTTAACATTTTTATTACTTTCTCCACTTAAATATAAATTATTTAATACAGCTTCTTAAATCTTATATTTTACCAAACTAATACAGCAATTTTCTACGCGCTTGGCAAGCAGTTAGATCCAAAAACAATTTTCATTTCTGCAAATAGCGAAGTGTCACGCTTTGCACGGAAATTATCTCCAAAAGTAAGAACTTGCGCACGCCCAGAATCGTCAATTAAAGCTAATCGCACTTCGCAACATCCCGGGTGACGGTGCAAAATATTACTAAGTTCTGCCACTCGCCCTTTATCTAAAGTTTTACGCGGAACCACAATAGTTATTGGTCTTTCGTCCACTGATTCCAACGTTGGCACTTCAAATTCAGTAGCGCGCATAGACACAGTTTCATCACGCACTTCAACTTGTCCTCGAATGCGCACAACCTGGTCAATTGCAAGCTCCTGCGCGGAAGCTTCGTAAACTTTGCCAAAGAACATGCATTGCACAGAGCTTTCCATGTCTTCAACAGTAACAATTGCCCAAGCGTTACCTTTTTTAGACACTCTTCTGTCTACGCTTGTAACAAGACCTGCAATAGTTGCTTGCTGACCGTCGCTCATAGTTCTTGCGCGATCAATGAGTTGCGCAATAGACATTTCGCGCAATTCTGCCAAAACTGCAGACAAGCCACTTAATGGGTGGTCAGAAACATACAATCCCAGCATTTCGCGCTCAAAATTAAGCTTTGTTTTTTTATCCCATTCTTCAACATCAGGCACAGTAATTTGCATATCTCCCATGCCGTTATTTCCCGAATCGCCGTCCGCAGAAGATGAATCAAGGTCGGCAAATAAGTCAAACTGTCCTTCTGCTTGCTTGCGTTTAAGCGCAATTACAGAATCGATTGCAGGATCGCAAATTTGCAGCAACGCACGACGGTTTGAATCAATTGAATCAAAAGCTCCAGCTTTAATAAGAGATTCAACTAGTCGTCTGTTTAGTGCTGTGATTGGTACGCGCTTAATAAAGTCCATAAAGTTTACGAAACGTCCGCGCTCACTTTCACGCTCCGCAATAATATCGTTTACTGCTTTATCTCCAACGTTACGAATAGCACCCAAGCCGAAGCGCACAACATCTCCAACTGCAGAATATTCAAGCACGGACTCGTTTACATCCGGTTGCAAAACTTGAATACCCATGCGGCGCGCTTCACCCAAATAAAGCGCGGTTTTGTCTTTATTAGTACGCTCGTTTTGTAGCAAAGCTGCCATAAATTCCACTGGATAATGCGTTTTTAAGTATGCTGTCCAGTAAGAGATTAAGCCGTAAGCTGCAGAGTGAGCTTTGTTAAACGCGTATCCGGAGAACGGAACCAAAACATCCCACACAGCTTGTGCAGCTTCTTCAGAATATCCGTGCGCTTTCATGCCTTCAAAGAACGGCACTTGCTCTTTTGCCAGCACTTCCGGCTTCTTCTTACCCATTGCTCGACGCAACACATCTGCTTTACCAAGACTGTATCCTGCCAAAATACGCGCGGCAGACTGCACCTGCTCCTGGTAAACAATAAGACCGTAAGTTTCGTCCAAAACTTCCTTAAGAGGCTTTTCAACTTCCGGATGGATTGGAATAATATCTTGCAAACCGTTCTTGCGCTTAGCGTAATTCGTATGCGAATCCATATCCATAGGGCCAGGACGGTAAAGTGCGATCAAAGCCGAAATATCGTTGAAATTATCCGGTTTTAGGGTGCGAAGAAGTGCGCGCATGCCGTCGGAATCAAGCTGGAAAACGCCTAAAGTATCTCCTCTTGAAAGAAGCTGGTACGTTGGCTTATCGTCTAAAGGAATTTTCGTATAATCGATTGGCTCTTTTCCATTATTTTTAATATTTCGCAAAGTATCGCGAATAACTGTCAAGTTGGAAAGGCCTAAAAAGTCCATTTTTACGAGACCGAGCGTTTCGCAAGTGTGATACTCAAAAGTTGTTGTAATCGTGCCGTCAGTGCGCTCTAAAAGCGGAGAAGTGTTTGTGATTGGCTCCGAGCCCATGATTGTTGCGCAAGCATGCACACCGGTTTGGCGAATCAAACCTTCAATGC
Source organism: uncultured Bifidobacteriaceae bacterium (assembly GCA_946891915.1). GTDB lineage: Bacteria > Actinomycetota > Actinomycetes > Actinomycetales > Bifidobacteriaceae > Bifidobacterium. The sequence goes on along the minus strand of CAMPNN010000004.1, from coordinate 21,810 downwards.
CTTTTGCTTCTTCCGTAATACGATGCGTATCTGGATCCGTATCGTACATTTCGCGAAACTCGCGCGCTTCAGCGTAGCGCTTTGATTTTTCGTCGAAAATATCGTGCAAGCTCATATCTTTGCCGTTTTTAGCAGGAGGAAGAACTTTCGTAATTTTCTCACCTACTGAAAACTCGTAGCCCATAATGCGCGCAGAATCTTTCAACGCCTGCTTAGTTTTAATCGTTCCGTAAATAACGCACTGAGCAACTTTATCTCTGCCGTATTTTTCACCAACGTATTCAAGAACTTTCGCACGGCCATCCGGGTCAAAATCAACGTCAATATCTGGCAATGATACGCGCTCTGGGTTTAAGAAGCGTTCAAAAATAAGGCCGTGCTTCATAGGATCAAGCTCAGTAATGCCCATTGCATACGCAACCATAGCGCCTGCAGCAGAACCACGACCAGGGCCAACCATCACTCCATGCGCTTTAGCCCAATTAATATAGTCTGCAACAACTAAAAAGTAGCCGCAGAACTGCATTTGGCAAATCACGCCACACTCGTAGTCAGCCTGCTTTAACACTTCCATCGGAATGTTGTTGCTGTAACGACGCTCCAAACCTTCCTCAACTTTTTTAAGGAATAGCGAAGTCTCATCCCAACCTTCCGGGCAGTCAAATTGCGGCATAAAAGCGCCATCTTCGCCGTCATCAAACATAACATTGCAACGGCGCGCAATCTCAAGCGTATTGTCGCAAGCTTCAGGAAACTCTTTAAAAAGCTCGCGCATTTGCTCAGCGGACTTCAAATAGTATCCGGAACCGTCAAACTTAAAACGGTCAGGATCGTCCAAGCGTGAACCGGAATTAATGCAAAGCATAGCGTCTTGAGCTTCGCGATCCTCCTCATGAACGTAATGCAAATCGTTCGTAGCAAGAAGAGGAGCGTTAAGTTTTTTCGCAATTTCAAGTAAGTCTTTAGTTACGCGCGTTTCGATTGAAAGCCCATGATTCATAAGTTCAATAAAGAAATTGTCACGCCCAAAAATATCCTGGAACTCGCCTGCAGCACGCAATGCTTCCTTAAACTGGCCTAGGCGAAGACGCGTTTGAATAATTCCAGAAGGGCATCCAGAAGACGCAATTACGCCTTTTGAGTATGTTGAAAGCACTTCTTTATCCATACGCGGGTAGCGCATAACGCGGCCTTCAAGATTTGCAACAGACGAAGCTTTAAGAAGATTAGTTAAGCCGGTATCGTTTTCCGCCCACATTGTCATGTGAGTAATTAAGCCGCCGCCTGAAACGTCGTCTGCACGCTGATCTTCCGTCCCCCAATGCACGCGGCTTTTGTCTTGCCTTGCGGTTTCAGGAGTAACATACGCTTCTATGCCAATAATCGGCTTAATTCCAGCTTTTACAGCAGTGCTCCACATTTCGTACGCGCCGTGCATGTTGCCGTGATCAGTAATTGCTACAGCCGGCATACCAAGTTCTTTCGCACGTTTTACCAAATCAGGAATTTTTGACGCACCGTCAAGAAGCGAATAGTGCGTGTGGTTGTGTAAATGTACGAAGTTGGTTTCCGGATGAGTCATAGATGATATTCTATAGTCGAAAGTTGACTGAAAAATTCAAAAACGCTACTTTGATAATGCTCGCATAGCTTCTAAAGCGTGTTGCAAATCGGAAGGATAATCTGACTTCACTGTAACAACTTTGCCCGTTCTAGGATGCGTAAAAGTAAGCTCCATAGAATGCAGCCACTGCCTTGTTAAATCAAGCTTTTGAGCCAAAACTGGGTTAGCTCCATACATTGAATCACCAACCAAAGGGTGACCAATCGACGTAAAGTGTACGCGAATTTGATGCGTGCGGCCCGTTTCCAAATTAACACTTGCTAAAGTTGCCTGGCCGAATCGTTCAAGAACATCCCAATGCGTAACAGCAGGCTTTCCGTCTGGCGTAATCGTAAAGCGAAAATCTGAAACTTTTGCCCTACCAATCGGCGCTTCAATAGTGGCTTTATCTTGTGCTAAGTTACCTTGAACAAGCGCATGATACGTTTTTTTAACAGTATGATTTGCAAACTGCTTTTTCATTGCTTCGTATGCGAAATCTGTTCTGCATACGAGCATTAGGCCGCTTGTGCCAGCATCGAGGCGGCTTACGATACCTCGCCTATTTTCGTCTCCAGCAGTAGAAGAAATGCTGATTCCGCGATTTTTTAAGGCCTCTCCAACAGTTGGTCCACACCATCCTTGAGCTTTGTGAGCAGCCATGCCAACCGGTTTATTAACAACCACAATATCGTCGTCTTGGTAGGCGATTTCCATGCTTTGTTCGATTGCTTGATTTTCTGCTTGATTTTCTGCTTGATTTTCTGCTTGAGATTCTGCTTGATTTAATATTTGCTTTGATACTTGAGATTCTTCTTTAGAAGTTTCATTTTCGTAAATTTTCGCAACAAAATTTTCACTAACTAAATCTTCAAATATTATTTCGTCACTACTAAGCAAAAGTGCAGATTTATTTGCTTTTCGATTAACAATATGCACGGTTCCGTTAGAAATAAGATCGCTTGCTTTTGAGCGCGAAATATTACGCAATTTCGCAATAGCAACGTCAAAACGGAAACCAACTAAATCTTCTGGAACCGGCATATTATTTTGCATAATTATTCGTTACTTTCGTTACTTTCGTTACTTTCGCTACTAGTTTCGTAGCTTACTTCACCTGGCTTAAACGGAAACTCAAACACAACTAAAGCCACAAACCAAACGCCAGCAATCGCAAGAATAATATCCGCAACGTTACCAACAGACCAACCGTAGTTAATAAAATCAACCACCTTGCCATCCAAAAAATGTTCGGCATAAATTGCACGGTCGATTAAATTGCCAAACGCTCCAGCAAAAGCAAACGAAAGCGCTAAAGTCCAATGCAACGATGACGTGCGACAAATAGCCACAACTATCGCCACGCAAGCCACAATCGCCAAAATACTAATACCACAGGTTGCACCAGCACCTAAACCGAACGAAGCACCAGGATTCCTAACTAGTGAAAGCGAAAGCACATTAGGAACAACACCAATATGCTTTCCTGAAGCCAATCCGTAAAGTGCCCACAATTTAGTGGCACGATCCAGCGCAAGCCCAACAACAACTATAAGTGCAAAAACGGCTGCGCGAGTACGCAGCCGTTTCACACGCACATCTCTATGCGTCAATTTTTATCCGATCTTTAGTAGTTCAAATAGTATCGGCACAGTGCGCAACTTGTGTTATGAAACTTACGTAACACAACTTACGTTACGCAACTTACGTAAAATCAGTAGCGCACTGCTAAAATACTATTCTTCCTTAGCGGATTCGTCATTCTGCTGCATCTTGCATAATTCAGAATACAGCTTTTCGTCAGAAACCTTTGCAAGCAACTTGTGCAGGAAATCAGACAAGCAAGTGCGGTACTCAGTTTCAAACTGCTTAAGACCCTTAATGTTGCCCTCAATAACCTGAGTCTGCTTCTCCAAATTCTCGCGCACTTGACGAGCATAAGCGTCGGCAGCTGTGCGAGTTGTAGAATCGTATTCTGCAGCACGATGCTGAATTTCAGACTCATATTGATCAGCACTATCGTGAGTCTTCTTAGCGTAATCATCTGCAGCCTGACGAACCTTACCAGAGTAAGCATCCGCCTCATTGTGAGCGCGAGCAGCATAAGCATCAGCATCTTCATGAGTATTAGTCGCGTAAGTATCAGCCTCAGCGCGAGTGCCGTTGCTATACTCTTCAGCCTCAGCGCGAGTGCGAGCAGAATACTCATCAGCTTTAGCAACTGTTTCGTTGTAACGAGCCTGGCCCTCTTCAACAATCTGACGAGCCTTAGCTTTGCCCTTATCAACATACTGATCATGCAATTGCATAGCAAGCGTCAACATTGCAGTTGCTCGTTCTGGCTCTGTGCCTTGAGCTTCAGCACCAGCGCCAGCAATCTTCTGCAAGCTACCGGTTTCAGTATTTGGCTCCAACTTAGAAACCTGCTGACGAAGCTGCTCTTCACGCTGACGAGATTCATCAAGCTGCTTGGTAAGCTCCTCAACCTTCGTATTCTCCTGCTGGGTTACAACAAGCTGCTGGCGAACAGTTTCAAGCTCGCGGCCCAAGTTTTCGCTGCTTGCACGGAAGTCATCGCGCTCGCGAGTAACGTTTTCAAGTTCCTTCTGCAACTTCTGAGCGTTATCTGCCTGAGCAGTCTGAGCAGTAAGCTGATCAACCTGAGCGCCTAAGCCATCCAACTGCTCCTTTAACTGCTGATTCTGAGCAGTTAATGCGCTGTTGCTTTCTTCTGCCTCACGCAACTTAGTTAAGGTAGCTTCAAGCTGGGAAGCGGTTTCGTTAGATTCGCCATCCTGCTTAGCAGCGTTGCGCAACGTTTCGTTTTCTTTAGTTAAGGACTCTACTTTAGAAGTCAACTCAGCAATCTTGGTATTCAAGCCCGCAACATCGCGGCCAAGGGACTGCGTTGAAGCCCCAAGTCCCTGAACTGCCTGCTGACCAAGCGCTTCTATTGTTTCTGTAACTTGATCGAGAAACTCGTCGACCTCGTCAACGTCATATCCTCCCTTGAAACGCACAATTTGGAAGGTATGTTCTCGAATGTCCTTAGGCGTCAACAGAGTCATATGCTTTACACCTCGCTTTTGGGACGCATCTCATTGATATATATCTATTCGATGCTATCACGTGCGCAGAAAATTAGAGTAGATAATACGAAAATTTATTTCGCAAAACGCCGCTTCTATAAAAATTAGGATTAAAAGTAAAAGTTACAGCAGTATCTGAAGTACGTACAGAGCAAAGTATAAAACCATGTAACTTATGTCAATACTAATATTCCCGCAACGCATTGGCGCAATAAACTTACGCAAAAAACGCAAAGGAGGCTCTGTTACAAAGTAAATAATGTGCGCAATAAAAGCAATAATTCCTGTTGGTCTAAAGCGCGGAATAAGCACAGGCAACCAGTCGAGAATCATGCGAATAATCATGACTAGTAAATATGCGCGAATAAGCATGCGCAAAATAAAAAGCAAAAGCATTACAGCTAACATAATCAAATCATCCTCATAATAAAAATATTTTGCTTAATAAAACTTACTTAATAATTTTTATTTAAAAATACTAATAAAACACTATAAATACTAACAAATAACTAATCAATGCTAATAAACCACGTAAACCATGTAAACCACATACTAAGAAACCTTGCGCTCGCAAGAATTAATGCTTAAACCAATACTTCAGTTTGACGAGATATAATCTCAATGATTAGTAAGGAAAACATTAGGAAAGGTCAATCATGACTGTTCTTGTTACTGGCGGCTGCGGCTACATTGGTGCACACGTAGTTCATGCCTTGCACGAAGCGCAGCAGAAAGTCGTCGTCATTGACGATTTAAGCTACGGAAAACCTACGCGCATTGAAGGTGCGCGACTTTACGGCATGGATATTTCTTCTCCTGATTCCGGAAGAAGACTTGCGCAAATTATGAAGGACGAGAATGTTGATTCCGTAATTCATTTCGCTGCACGCAAGCAGGTTGGCGAGTCCGTAGAAAAGCCGCTTTGGTATTACCAGCAGAATATTAACGGTATGCTTAATGTGCTCGAAGGCATGAAAGATAGCGGCGTAAAGAAGCTCGTATTCTCGTCTTCTGCAGCAACTTACGGCGTTCCACCTGTTGATGTTGTGCCAGAAGATGTTGTGCCAATGCTGCCGATCAACCCTTACGGCCAAACTAAGCTTTTTGGAGAGTGGATGGCGCGCGCTTGCGAGCACACTTACGGAATTCGCTTCTGCGCACTACGTTACTTTAATGTGGCTGGTTGCGGACCTGTGGAATTGGAAGATCCTGCTATTTTGAACCTGATTCCTATGCTGTTTGAACGTTTGCAGCGCGGAAAAGCTCCTGCTATTTTTGGCGACGACTACCCTACTGCGGATGGCACTTGCATTCGCGACTACATTCACGTTTCGGATTTGGCAGACGCTCACATTGCTGCGCTTAAGTATTTGGATCGTGACGAACGCAAGTACGATGCTTTTAACGTTGGTACAGGTAAAGGCACTTCCGTGCGTGAGATTGTTGAAGAAGTTAGAGAAGTTACTGGATTGCCATTTAAGGAAACTGTGCTGGATCGTAGAGCTGGAGATCCTCCGCAGCTTATTGGTAGCACTAAGCGCATCAACGAAGAAATGGGATGGCACGCTCGCTACGACGTGAAGGATATTGTTGAGTCGGCTTGGGCAGCTTGGCAGGCAAATCCTGAACATCATATTGATGTCGATTCTTGGAAGCAGATTGATTAGAAGATTTGCTAGATAAAACAAAACGCGCGACAAGAACTGCCGCGCGTTTTTTGTTGTTTTACTTGTGGCTCCGAGCGGGATCGATCCGCTGACCTAGCGATTTTCAGTCGCTCGCTCTACCAACTGAGCTACAGAGCCATGATGAATAAAAAACCCGGCGAACCGGGTCTCCTATAAATCGCGACCCCGGCCGGACTTGAACCGGTGACCTCCGCCGTGACAGGGCGGCGCTCTAACCAACTGAGCTACGGGGCCGTGGCTTTGTTCTCTTGAACAGCCGAGTCACTATCTTACAGAATCCTTGGCAAAATGCAAGTGCCGGGCGTGTTCGGCGTGTTGCCGCACAAAATCAACGTATTACTCAAGCTCAATCGCGCCCGTGCAAAGCTGATAGTATTCCCCACGCTTAGCCAGCAGCTCATCGTGCGAACCGCGCTCAATTATGCGTCCGTGATCCAAAACCATAATTACATCCGCATTACGAACTGTAGAAAGCCTGTGCGCAATCACAAACACAGTTCTGCCTTCCATAAGCGAATCCATGCCATGCTGCACCAAAGCCTCAGTATGCGTGTCAATTGAAGAGGTAGCTTCGTCCAAAATCAAAACAGGCGGATTTTCAACAGCAACGCGCGCAATAGAAATAAGTTGCTTCTGGCCTTGAGAAAGCTCTTCTGCACCATTTTTAAGCTGCGTATTGTAACCGTCAGGAAGATTCGAAATAAACGCGTCAGCATGCGCTAATTTAGCAGCTTTTACGCACTCTTCGTCAGTTGCGTCGAGACGGCCGTAACGAATATTATCCATAACGCTGCCGGTAAATAAATTCACATCTTGCAAAACTGTGCCAATAGCGTAACGCAAATCCGTTTTGCAAATATCGCGCACATCAATGCCGTCGTACAAAATCTGTCCGTCGTCAATATCGTAAAAACGTGTGAGAAGATTCGCAATAGTAGTTTTACCAGCGCCAGTAGCACCAACCAAAGCAACTTTTTGGCCCGGCTTTGCAAACCAAGTAATATCATGCAAAACCGTCTTATCGTGGTCATACCCGAACACAACATCCGTAAAGCGCACATCTCCTCGAAGAAGAGTGTAGCGGCCGTCTTTAGAAGTGCGAGCGTCGCGCTTTGCGTGCAAAACAACTTCTTGCGCCATCTCGCTTAATTCCTTAGCGCGCGCAACCGCCTTAGTGCCATTATCTTGCTTAGCTCGTTTCCAAGCCCAGTAAATATTTGCTCCTTCTTCTTTTTCGTCAACTTCTTGCAAAACGTCAAAAGTAGATTCAGCAGCGAGAGCTTTATCCGATTGCGCCACTCGAACCTTCACCAAACGAACCGTGCCAGCATCCAATTCTGGCTTTTCGTCAAGAAGCTCAAAAATGCGCGACGCTCCAGCCAAAGCCATCATAAGCGAATTTAGTTGCATTGTAATTTCGCCAATAGGATTAATAAACGCGCGCGAAAGAGTGAGCAGAGATATTAGCGTTCCAATAGTCAAAGGCCCAGAGCCTGCAAGACCAAAGGTTGGAAAACCTGCAGAAACTGCCCACGCTCCAAGCAAAGCAATAAGCACATAAAGCAGGTAACTTGCGTTACTAATTACTGGCATAACATTATTTGCGTAAGAATTAGCACTTGCCGAAATTTTTTGTACTTTTTCAACGTAAATATCTAATTTTTTAAGCGCAACTTCTTCGTGATTGAAGATTTTAATAACTTTACTGCCAGATGCCGCTTCTTCTACAAACTTATTAAGCTCACCCAAAGCGCTTTGGAATTGCTTAAAAAGTCTGCCAGAACGCGTAAGCATGAATCGAACTAAAAATAGAAGCAGCACAGTAAAAACAGCCACAAAAGCGGCCACAGGAAGCGAAAGCCACATAATTGACACAAAAGCTGCCGTAATAGAAATAAGCGCAGAAAACGAGTCAGGAAAAGCCCACGAAATCGCTTCTCGAAGCACTTCAGTATCGTTCGTGTAGCGGCTCATAACGTCGCCGTAGCCTTGAGAATCAAGGTATTTAAGCGAAAGCTTTTGTTGGTGCTTAAACATTGCGTCACGCAAATCGCGCATAACACTTTCCGACACGTTCGCAACCAGCCTGCTCCACAACCAACAACTAAACACACCAACCGCATAAACGCTTGCCATAAGAATTATCATGCGCACAAGCGGCATCCAATCTGGATTATGCTTGCCAATCAACGGCAAAATATACACGTCCACAAGAGATTGCAGAAACATTGCGCAAGCTGCTTGCACAATTGAACTTACTATTATTGCAAATACGATTACGAAAATTTTTGCGCGATAAGCAAGCACGCAGGAAGCTAGGCGTTTTAGAGTTGGCCAGTTGATTGCGCGGGTGTTTTTATTTGTGGTCATTTTTCAACACCTTCTTCCGCAATAATTTCTTTGCTTTGTACGCGACTTTTTGCTTGAGATTCCGCCATATTTCTATATATTTCGCAGGATGCAAGCAATTCACTATGTGATCCTTGAGCAATTGCGTAACCATTGTCAAGCACTACGATTAAATCGGCATGTTCGATTGAAGATACGCGCTGAGCAACAATAATTTGCGTAGAATCAGGCATAAATTTCTTCAAACCCTCACGAATTTTAGAATCAGTTTTCATGTCGACCGCGCTCATTGAATCGTCCAGGATTAAAATTTTCGGTTTCCTTAAAAGCGCACGCGCAATGCACAAACGCTGACGCTGACCGCCGGAAATATTCTTGCCACCCTGCTCAATATGAGTGTTGTAAGCATCTGGCAAGTCGTTAATAAACTCCTCCGCACAAGCAATTTTGCATGCCGCGCGCAAATCTTCATCACTTGCATCCAGTCTTCCCCAACGAAGATTTTCGGCAATCGTGCCACTAAACAGAATATTTTTTTGCAACACAACGCCAACTTCTTCTCGCAAACTTTGAGGATTGTAATCTAAAATATTTGCGCCGCCAACAAAAATAGCGCCTTTAGTTGCGTCGTAAAGCCTTGCAATAAGCTGCACAAGACTTGATTTTCCAGATCCCGTTGCGCCCACAATTCCAACAGTTGCGCCGGAAGGAATGCTCAAGTTTATATCGTGTAAAATTTCCTGTTCAGTATGAGCAGATTCATCTGAATTATCTGAATTATTTGAATTATCTGAATTCGGATATCGCAACGAAACATGCTCAAAACGCACAGAAGCATCCGAAAGTTTAGTAAGCGGATTTTTAGCAACAAACTCAGTATTTTTAGATTGCAACACTTTTGCTATTCGATGCATAGAAGCGCGCGCTGTTACAGACATAACAAAAACTGCAACCAAATTCGCAAGCGCAAACAAAATTTGCAGCGCATACACAACCAAAGCCGCAAGATTTCCGGTAGTTAATCCAAATGCAGGATTATTTCCTGAAGCCACAATTTCGCGCGAAGCCATCCACGCAATAAGCAACATTCCAGAATAGAAGCACAAATTAAACAGCGGAATGCTGTAATTAAGCACGTACTCAGCCTTAAGAAAATGCTGGTAAATCTTGTGCGAAATTCGCATAAAACGGCTATTTTCATAGTCGGCGCGCACATAAGACTTCACAACTCGAATATTGTGCAAATTCTCGCCAACACGATTATTCATCTCGTCAATCATGCGATAAATTCGCATAAATTTAGGTGCAACAATCGCAGCACCAACAGCACCAATCAAACCAACAATCGGCACAAAACTAAGAAAAACCCAAGAAATAGCTGGGCTAATTGAAAAAGTGAACCACCATGCTGCCGCAATAATCACAACGCTACGAACGCCTGAACGAATAATCAGCTGGTAGGAAAATTGCACATTAGACACGTCGCTTGTCATGCGCGTCACAATCGTGCCAGTAGAAAACTTATCTAAATCAGAAAAACTTAAAGACTGCAGTCGCGCAAAAATATTATGCCGCAAATTCCTACCAAAACCGGCGCTAGAATGCGCGCAGCAAATTCCCGAAATAACGCCAGTAATCATTGCAACTGCAGCAAATAATAGGAGCTGCAAACCGTAATATTGCACGGCTTTTTGCGAGCGGCCCATGATGCCAAAATCAATAAGATTCGACATTACAGAAGGAACGATTATTTGCATCGCTGCTTCAAAAATAATTGATACGGAAGTAAGAGCACCGAGCAGGCGATAGTTTTTCAAAGAATTAAGAATGGTGCGTAAGGCGTGAGGAGCACGATTAGCGCGGTTTTTTGATTTCTTCGACGATTTTCGCGTTACTTCCTCCGCCATTGCGCCCCCTTCTTAGACGATACTTAAGTTTAATAGTATCACTTCTCAAATTTTAACTATTGCGAATGGAAATATTCCCGCATTGAGTTATTTAATTACCAAATGCATAAATAGATTAATCTTTGACATATTAGCATACAGACAAATCACATACGAAAAAGTGCTTCTACAAATTCAAATTATAAACGACGATTGATTTCATCTTATAAAAATTATATAGTGAAAGAATGTATATTCGCATGTATAAAGAGGTACTGTCATGAATATAAAAAAGTTATTAATAGAATACTTACTTGCTCAGTAGCATTATCCATATCTTTTTTACTATCATTGCAAGTTCAAGCCAACACCCAAGAAGAAACTTATTGAGCAGTACGAAGATAGTTGGCGCTGTAGCACAGCAGAAAGGCATTCGTGTCGACTTGCAGTGAGAATTTCCACTATTAATATCAACAATTATGTGAGGAACAATATGAACAGCAAACACGTAGTTCTACTGCCAATAACGCTGCTTTGTTATATTTCGTCAGCTATTTATTTCTTTAAACAATTGAAGGACTTAAAAGACGATAACACTTGTATTAATACTGTTAGTCTCACCATTCAAGCATTCGTCCTATTAATATTACTAATCTATCTTTTATATTTATGCAAAGAAAAAACATACCAAACTATCTATCGTTTAGTTACAGTATTTATGAGCATAGTTAGCATAATTCTTTTAGCAGTTTGCAATACAGATGTTACGAGATTAATTATATTTACCGTAACATGTGTATATGTATGCATTCTTATAATCGTCCGCAAACATTGTTAAATATATCGTATGAGTAGCAAATTCAATAGGATTACGAAGCATCGCCTTCGCCAGACGCGCGATCTTTGCCGTAAATCGACGGAATAAAACGCTCCTGATCGTGAAGCTTTTCCCAAATTACAGGAGGCTCGTGCGGATTTTCCAAAGATTTCGGCACGTCAATAATGCGCTGATTGCTGGAGCCGCGGAACTGCAGAAGCGAATCGTGCAAATTCTTCATATAGCGGCCGTCAACAAGAATATCAATATATTTCAGCAACTCAAGCTTATCCGAAGTCTCCCCCGGGCGCATAAGCTCTTCCCAAGTGTAGCCAGTCCAACTCCAAATATCTTTCGTATTGCCAAATTCTTCGCGAATACGCTTACACAAAGGCAGCAAAATGCCAGTATTAAGCAGCGGCTCGCCACCAAGAAGAGTCAAACCTTGAACGTAAGGCTCCGCTAAATCCGACATAATCTGGTCTTCAAGCTTTTGAGTATACGGATGACCCGCGCGAAAATCCCAAATCGACTCGTTATAGCATTCAACGCAATGGAACGGGCAGCCGGAAACGTAAAGCGAGCAACGAATACCCTCGCCGTCCGTCATCAAAAAGCGCTTATAGTCGGCAACCATGCCCTGGCTCATGCGCTCGCTCGACCACTGACCGGCGCGCGGATTATTAGAAAGTGAAGTAGGAATCCACGGCCCGCGATTCGCGTCATTCGGCGCAAAATCATGCAAAGTAATGCGTGCCATACCCACCTCCTTAAAGCTAATAATCGGCTGGAACTAAATAATCAACTAAATAATCAACTAAAACTAATAACCTACGCAAGTGACTTGCGCAAATAAAATAAATCCAGCCGTTAGAAAGTGCAACCACAAAACGCAATCAACATTCCCTAACGGCCAGATTATCACCTAAAAATAAACACAATAAGCGCTATTTATTTATAAGGATTACTTAGCAATTATTTAGTAATTATTTAGTTTCTTCGTACCATTCGCGAGATTCGCCATTATCCAGCATCACGTGACCAGTTTCGCCAGACATATGCTTCACGCGGTGAGCAATCTCCTCGTGACGACCGTGAACCATCGGACGCTGAACAGGATTACCCAAGTAGCCGCAAGTACGCTTCGTAACATTGCACTTATCCGGATCACTATTGCCGCACTCAGGGCAACGGAAACCTTCCTTAGTCGGCTCAAAATCGCCCTGGAAACCACAAACGAAGCAGTGATCAATAGGCGTATTCGTACCCAAGTAACCAATGCCAATCTTATAAGCGTAATCCCAAACAGCTTCCAAAGCCTTAGGATTCGCCTGCAAGCAAGGGAACTCGCAGTAATTAATAAAGCCGCCGGAAGCAAGATACGGGAAGTCAACCTCGTAACGAAGCTTCTCCATAGGAGTTGGCTGCAACCAAACCGGGTAATGGAAGGAATTGGTGTAGAAGTCGTGATCGGTAACGCCTTCAATGCGGCCAAACTTCTGACGATCCATGCGGTTAAAGCGGTCAGTGAGGGATTCAGCTGGGGTCGAGTACACAGAGTAGTGATAGCCTTCAGCCTTCGACCACTGCTGGCAAAGCTTATTCATGCGACGAACCAAAGAAAGCGCAAACTCCTTGCCCTCCTCATTCCAACTGTGATCCTGCATCCAATCCTTGCCGAAGAACACAGCCGTAGTCTCATACAAACCAATGTAGCCAAGCGAAACTGTAGCGCGCTCGTTACGGAACAGCTGATCAACGCTCTCATTAGCTTCCAAACGGCCAAAAGCACCGTAGCGGAACAGGGTTGGAGCATTCACAGGAGTGGCCTGCTTGCAACGCATAATGCGGAAACGCAAAGCCTGGTGAGCAACTTCCATACGCTCGTCAAAAAGCTTCCAGAAGCGAGTCACATCGCCGTGAGATTCAAGCGCAATACGCGGCATATTAACCGTCACAACGCCAAGATTCATGCGGCCATCTTCAACATCCTTACCAGTCTTTGGATCAATCCAACCCTGAAGGAAGGAACGGCAACCCATAGGAGCCTTAAAGGAGCCGGTAATCTTAACAATATTCTCGTAGAACACAACGTCTGGATACATGCGCTTAGTAGAGCACTCAAGCGCAAGCTGCTTCAAATCGTAATTCGGGTCGCCCGGATCCGCATTCACACCGTGCTTAATAGTAAACACAAGCTTAGGGAAAATAGCAGTATGACGATCCTTACCAAGGCCACGAATACGATTAAGCAAAATAGCGCGCTGAATTTCGCGAGCAAACCAAGACGTACCCAAGCCAAAACCAACTGTTACGAACGGAGTCTGACCATTAGAAACACGGTTGGAATTAATCTGATACTCCATAGTTTGCATAGCATCGTAAATAGCCTTACGCGTCATAATCTTCGCGTAAATCTCACGAATCTGATCAAGCTCACCCAAATTCTCATCAAAAGGAGTGTCAGCAGGAAGCGGATCCCTATCCAAACAATGAAGATTCTTAGGCTCCTGCGCCTTCAAACCGTCAATCATATCCTTCGCAACTTCAATTGGCGTAGAATCCGGAATCATAGCCTGAGCCATAGCAAGATTCTTGTCATAATCGCACTTAGCGTAACGCTCAAGCATTTCATCCGCACGATTAACCGTCTGACCACCGTACTGCGCGCCAGCAATATCCTTAATAATCTGCGTAACCTGAGTTGCCGCGGTACCAATAGACTTCGGGCTATCCATCATGGCGTTGCCAAGAGCAAAACCCTTAGCAAGCATGTCGCCAAAATCAGGAAGCGAGCAGTTGCTCATGCAAGTAAACGGCGAATAATCAGCGTCGTGGAAGTGAATATCTCCCTTCATATGCGCGTTAGAAACTGCGTGAGGAAGCATAGAAAACGCGGAAGCCTTAGAAACAGCGCCAGCAAGAAGATCGCGCTGAGTGGCGTAAACGTTAGAATCCTTGTTTGCGTTTTCGCGCACAAGCGACTCGTCGCGATTCACGAGGCGATTCACTGCCTCATTAATATCGGTAGCTTTTGCGCGATCGATGTCGCGGTTCAAACGGTAGCTTGTGTAGCAGCGAGCAACCTCATAAAGGTGATTTTCAATAAGACCGTGCTCAACAAGAGTTTGGATATCCTCGATTTTTGCAGGGCCATTGTAACGATCCTGAATCTCAGCCTCGATATGGTTGGCGATGCTGCGAATCATCTGCTCTTCCTGAGGACCAACTTCCTTGCCCAAATCCTTAAAAGCAGCCTTAATGGCCATAATAATATTCAGCGGATCAAAATCAACTACGCGACCATCGCGCTTCTCGACCTGCACGCGAGAAACTGGAGCCTCAGCCACACCATCATCCATACTAATTGCTGCGCTCTTAACATCAGTTTCTTCCAAAACCTGCATCGGTACAGACCTTTCTTAAACACTGTTCCTTCTAGCAAATTCTCCCGTTGCAAAATAGGAACTATTTTTAACAACTCGCTCTACTATAGCCCAACTCATGCCCAATATCTAGGGCAGAACACAAAGATGACCAACTATATGTAGTGATTTATGTCACATGCGCGATTTTTGAGGCGTGTCCTCGTGTGTCGTAATTGATAAACAATAAGGAATCGGCGTAAGTGCAATACACGCCGTTATGCGCGCGCACTTCGTGACGCTTTGATATATTGAGTCACGTGGAACAGATAGCTTTTCAGCATGCACAGGAATTCGGATTCCAACCAGGAGACATTGTGCAACAATGGCTCTGGGACGATGATGTTGACGAAACAATTTGTGAAAGCATCGAAAAACTCACCGGGGAAGAACTGGTGGACGAAGATTACGATGCTGCTGTTGATGGCGTGATTATTTGGTGGCGCGACGGCGACGATGAAGACGAGCTTGCGGACACCATTATGGACGCTACGAATATGCTTGATGACGACGCTCCTATGTGGGTTCTTACTCCAAAGCCAGGTCGCGAAGGTTCCCCAAGTTCTAGCACCGTGCAATCAGCCGCTAAAACCGCAGGCATGAACGCCGCAACGCCTTTAACTGTAAGCGCCGATTGGAATGGCGTTCAGTTGCGTGCGTTTGGCAAAGGCCAAAGCAAGTAAGTAACGCGGCGACAGTTTCTTTACACGACTGTAAAGTTTTAATCGCTTTTTCGTGAGATTTCGACATTTCCTATGCACGCGCGTAAAGGAATTGTCACTTTGGCAGTTTTGTGGAACATTTGCCGGGGAATTCTACGGGTTTTGTCGCTACACCATCTGATTTGTGGAACATTTGCCGTGGAATTCTACGGGTTTTGTCGCTAGATTAGCCAATTTATAGAACATTTGCCGGGTGATTTTCCGGGTTTTGTCGCTAGATTAGCCAATTTATAGAACATTTGCCGGAGAATTACAGGTCTTTTGTCGCTGAATTGGTGGTTTTGTGAAACATTTGCCGGGTGATTTTCCAGGTTTTGTCGCTAGATTAGCCAATTTATAGAACATTTGCCGGAGAATTACAGGTCTTTTGTCGCTGAATTGGTGGTTTTGTGGAACATTTGCCGGAGAATTACAGGTCTTTTGTCGCTGAATTGGTGGTTTTGTGGAACATTTGCCGGAGAATTTCCGGCAAATGTAGCTACTTTCGCGGTGCTTTTTCGCGCTCGCTGCGCCCACCGCGTCCGCGATTTCTTCCTCCGCGCTCGCCGCGCTCGTTATCTTTTCCGCCGCGCCATCCGCGACCACGCCCACGCCCGCGACCACGCCCTTTGCGCTTCTGCTGCTCAGGCTCCGGCATACTCCATCCTTCCTGAAGCTCAGCAGCCTCCCCCACAATTTCGCGCAAAATCGGCGAAGCAGGATTCACATCCTCCGCCTTCGCATGAATCCCAGCCCTACGAAGCATCATATGCGCAGCTCGCTTTTGGTTCGGCAACACTAAAGTTACAACGTCACCTTCTTCGCCTGCACGAGCGGTACGACCAGAACGGTGCAAGAACGACTTTGGATCCTCCGGCGGCTCCGTTTGCACAACCAGCGCAACGTCACTAATATCAATGCCTCGCGCCGCAACATCCGTCGCAACAAGCACGCGAACCAAACCTTCCGCAAATACTGCCAAATGCCTATCGCGCTGATTTTGCGACAAATTACCCTGCAAATCAACTGCAGGAATGCCCTGCTGCACAAACTTTTTCGCCATATTCTTCGCTTGATACTTTGTGCGCGTAAAGAATATGGAACGCTTGCAACCAGAAGCAAGATTTCGCAAAACCTCGTACTTATCTCCAGCAGAAACTGCAAAAATGTGATGCGTCATAGTGTCAACTTGCGAATCCGCATCATCTACCGCGTGAACCACTGCATCTGGAAGGAATCGATTCACAAGAGTAGAAACTTGCTTATCAAGCGTTGCAGAAAACAGCATTCGCTGCCCGTCCGGCGCCACCTGCTCAAGAAGTCGCGTCACAGCTGGCAAAAAGCCCATGTCTGCCATTTCGTCAGCCTCGTCAAGAACGCTTACCATCACCTTTTCAAGAGTCAACGCACCCTGGCGAAGCAAATCTTCCAAACGACCCGGGCAAGCAAGCACAATTTGCGCACCCTGCTTAAGCTGTGATACCTGGCGCTGGTATCGCACGCCGCCGTATACAGTTACAGTTTTCATGCCGTAAGCCGCAGCAAGAGGTGCGATTACGTCGTCAATTTGGTGCACAAGCTCGCGAGTTGGCGCAAGAATCATTGCGCGAGGAGCCGGAATATCGCCACTTTCGTTTTGGTTACGCTTTTTGCCGGTTTTAATTAAATCGACGAAATTTTCCGCCAAGCGCGCAACTAGCGGAATTGAAAATGCTAAAGTTTTTCCGCTTCCAGTGCGACCGCGACCAAGAATATTAGCGCCTCGCAAGGAGTCCGGCAGCGTGGCCTGCTGAATTGGGAAGGCTGTGGTTTTGCCATCCGCACGCAGCACTTCCACAAGCGGCTCCGGCACACCGAGTTGCGCAAAAGTTACGTCGTCTTCGTAATTTTCGCGAGAATCGACTGCAGAATCCGGAATTATTACTGAATTTTGCAAATTTTTAGAAGATTGTGAGGTTTTATCTTTCTTTGCAAAATCTTTTTTAATATTGTTTTGATTTGCGTAATCTTTTTTAGCGTAATCTTTTTTATTATTTTCTTTCTTACTATTTTCTTGATTAGCAAAATCCTGCTCAGCGTCGCGAATTGCCATCTCCTCGTAACGCAAAGCTTTCTGACGTGCCTTTTCACGCGCCTTTTCCGCCTTACGATTGCGCTCCCTGCGCGTATTAAACTCGTGATTAGAAGAGTGATTATAGGCGCGATTAGCACTGTCCTTTACGCCGTGATTTTTATGATTTCCATGATATTCAAATGGATTGCGCTTTTTTGCTGAATTTTTTGCGGACTTCCTTGCGCTGGTAGTATTCGTATTCCTTGCGCCACTTTTTGCGCTAGTAGATTTAGTGTTCTTCGCGCCTCGCAGTTTTGCAGACGCAGCATTATGAGTATGCGGCACAATAGCCTTTCGTAAAATATGTGTATTCAAAACTTAAATTTCAAACCGTGAACTAACTGAGCCTAGCACAAGCGCCGCACAATCAAATCACAATCCCGGCAAATGTTCCACAAAACCACCAAAGTAGCTACAAAAGCCAGTTAAAATTCCGGCAAATGTTACATATCAGCGCCAGGACACTCGCGCGGGTAACGCGCTCGCTACGAAACTCGCGTTGGAAGTCCACTGGACTTCCAACTTAAGCGAGTTTCCGCTCCGAGTTGCTTTCGCGCGCGCAATGCTGCGCGAAAGCAGGTCGTCGCGCAATTGTTTCACTCGCTTTGCAGTAATGCTTCTGCAAACAGTGATTACTTTTTGCTTAGCGAACTTTAACAGTATTGCTCTGCAGACGCTGAGTACTTGTTGCTTAAAGAACACTAGCGTCCGTGCTGCACACACCACACCAGAAACTCCTACCACACCACAAAACACTAGCGGTTCTACTAGTAGTGCGAGATAGGAATTGCTTGTCGAGCAATATAAAAGCGGAGCGATAGTAGTAGCTTTTTGATGAATACTATTTCTGCAGAAAAAGTAAGTAAAAAACTAAACTTAACTATGCAACCTTTAAGTCCAAGTAAGGTATAAGAGCGGAGCGCTGCGAGATAAGTAATTCCTATCTCACACAGCCACACAAAATAAAATCGCAAATAAAGAAATCCCCCAAAACTCGCGCCACATTAGACAAGAACTTTCGTGCGAAAGTAAGCACGCAAGCTCGCAAAAGCGAAAAAGCGCGCAAGCTCACCAAAGCAAGCAAGCGCGCAAAACGCAACTACCGTCAAACTATCGCGTAAGCTTACGATGCAAACGATGCGGACGAGCCGCTTCCTCACCCAAGCGCGCAATCTTATTTTCTTCGTAAGCTTGGAAGTTACCTTCGAACCAGTACCACTTCGCAGGATTATCGTCGTCACCTTCCCAAGCGAGAATATGTGTGGCAACGCGGTCAAGGAACCAACGGTCGTGCGAAACAACCACAGCGCAGCCTGGGAACTCAATCAAAGCATTCTCCAAGCTTTCCAAAGTTTCAACGTCCAAATCGTTTGTAGGCTCATCGAGAAGCAGCAAGTTTCCACCCTGCTTAAGCGTCAACGCCAAGTTCAAACGGTTTCGCTCACCGCCGGAAAGCACGCCAGTAAGCTTCTGCTGATCCGAACCCTTAAAACCAAAGCTTGCAACGTAAGCGCGAGTAGGAATTTCAACGCCTGCAACTTCAATATAAT
The DNA here is from genome assembly GCA_946891915.1 of uncultured Bifidobacteriaceae bacterium. Lineage (GTDB taxonomy): Bacteria > Actinomycetota > Actinomycetes > Actinomycetales > Bifidobacteriaceae > Bifidobacterium. The sequence goes on along the minus strand of CAMPNN010000004.1, from coordinate 2,589 downwards.
CGAGTCCGCCAGAAACAGCTTCCCACAAGTTCTTGTTTGGATCCAAGCCTGCACGATTCTGGTCAACGTAAGAAATCTTCACAGTATCGCCAACAATAAGCTCGCCGCCAGAAAGCGGTTCCAATCCCACAATCGTCTTGAAAAGCGTTGACTTACCGACGCCGTTCGGACCAATCACGCCAACAATACCGTTACGCGGCAGCGTAAACGACAAGTCGTCGATCAGCACGCGGTCACCAAAAGCCTTGTGAATATGCTTCGCTTCCAAAACTTGCGAACCCAAGCGTGGACCTGCTGGAATCTGAATTTCGGAAAAGTCGAGCTTCTTGGAATTGCGTGCTTCCTGCTCCATCTGGTCGTAGCGCTCCAAACGAGCCTTATTCTTAGCCTGACGAGCCTTCGGCGAACTACGCACCCAGTCAAGTTCGTTCTTTAAGCGCTTAGCGAGCTTGGCATCCTTCAAGCCCTGGATTTCCATACGCTTGGCCTTGGTTTCCAAGTACGTGGAATAGTTGCCCTTGTATGGGTAAAGCTGGCCGCGATCCACCTCGCAAATCCACTCTGCAACGTTGTCCATAAAGTAGCGATCGTGCGTTACTGCAATAACAGCGCCTTCATACTTGTGTAAGAACTGTTCCAGCCAAAGAATAGACTCCGCATCCAAGTGGTTCGTAGGCTCGTCCAAAAGCAGCAAGTCTGGTGCTTCAAGCAAAAGCTTGCACAATGCAACTCGACGCCTTTCACCACCCGAGCACACTGAAACAGGCGAATCCGGATCCGGGCACTGCAAAGCATCCATCGCCTGCTCAAGCTGCGAATCCAAATCCCAACCGTTTGCCGCATCAATCTCCGTTTGCAGCTTGCCCATTTCTTCCATTAAGGCATCAAAATCAGCATCCGGATTAGCCATTTCTTCGCCAATTTGGTTAAAGCGCTCAACTTTTTGCGCAATTTCGCCAAAAGCCATCTTAATATTTTCGCCAACCGTCTTAGTTTCGTCCAGCGGCGGCTCCTGCTGCAAAATACCTACAGTGTAGCCAGGCGTAAGAGAAGCTTCACCATTGGTAACATTCTCTAGTCCAGCCATAATCTTCAGCAGCGTAGACTTACCCATGCCGTTCGGGCCCACAACACCAATCTTCGCGCCCGGCAGGAAGCTTAAAGTAACATCGTCAAGAATTACGCGATCCCCATAAGACTTACGCGCCTTAATCATCTGATAGATAAATTCAGCCAAAGTAATATACCATCCTTAAAAAAAAACGTTAAAATTCCAGCGTTAGGCGCGCAATAAAACTCATAAAACTAGCATGTTGCAGCCGTGCGATTAGATTTATTAGCAGCCTCGGCACCATCTTCAGGCGGAATCTGGCAAAGCAATTCGCCAATAATTCCTAAAATCATATCAACAAAGCAAACCAAGCCTGCGATGGAGCACTCTCGCACAACTGAACTATACAGTATTATTTCGCTATGAGGCAAGCTCATTAACAGCTGCCCCACATACCAGCCAGACAAAATAGCGCCCGCCATTCCCAATGACTTTGACAGCATAAGAGCAGCAACAGCAAACTGGGGATTTAGACGCTTCTTATTCTTATTTTTGTCACTAACGCTCTGATGCGTCTGCCAAGCCATAACAAACGTTGCTAATCCTGCAATAACCATGATTGCTACAACAACCCACGGCGCGCCAGCTAGCGACATAGCACTGGACTCGGTCGACGACACCAAGAACGCGCCCAAAACAAAGCCAAATAAGATACCTATAACTAGGTACCACCAAGGAGTGCGATACGCTTTCATTAATAATCATCCCCTATAAGCCATTGCTCTGAGTATACGCCAACAGTTTGAGTATCCATAGCAAGAGCTAATGAATATGCAACTGGGCTTTTATCCAGAACAGCATCCGACTCAATTTGCATCCATGGCATAAGTTCAGGTGACTTAGGGTCAACTATTACCATTTCCGCTAGTTCTCGCGGCAATCCTTCTGGATTGACTGTTTTTGTTTCAGTAGCAGGCGCGCCGTATGAACGCATGCCAAGCACCCGAACAGTTACCGTGTTTTTATACAAAGCAGCAACCGCACGAACCAAACGCAGCAGTTCAATTTCGTCACCACCCGAAGACAGAATAAACGTTGCGGCATAGTAGTCACCATCAAGCGCATTGGCAACATATAATGCCGAAACGCCATCAATGCGCGACTCTCTATCCTGTTCGAGTAATGCAACTATTCTCAGCATAGCAGAACGCGTGTCTTGTTTAGCAACACCCTTCATAGAAACTACTGCTGTAACCGTGAATGGAGTTGGGCATATGTTGAAAAATGGTGACTTAGTTTCGTGCTTAACAAGCTCCGTTCCGCGATTAGCATTGTTAGAATTATCGCTGTTGGAATCGTCAAAACTTCCGTCGTTACTAGCGCTATTTGCGTTATTTGCGTCACTTGCGTTACTTGCGTCACTAGCGTTTTTATCGCTATTTTTATTCATATAATCAGCAGCGGCCGCATTCGCAATATCAATAGCAGCTTGAGCAGCTGCTTCTGCTTCTTCATCTTCGCGTCGCTTTTTTTCTTGA